>JAJDAS010000653.1 GCA_029261755.1 Nitrospinia bacterium | reverse complement strand
TTTCCCGGTAAGGGCAGTTTCGCCAGCTTTTGCAGAACCCCATAGGAGAATGCAGCGGCCCGGGTTCCGCCTCCTGAAAAGGCCAAGGCGATGAAGAGCTTGTCCTGCTCACCCGTTTCCTCTAATGGCGGATACCGGTAGCCCTTTTGGGGATCGTAAGTGGCCAACCCCTCGTTCCGCTGGTAATGTGCGCAACTGGTAATGAAGAAGGTGAGAAACAGAAGGGCCATACACCCGATTTTATTCATTTTCATTTTCTTCCTCTCTTTCCTCTTGTGCAATTGATATTTTCGCAAAGTTCACGATGAAAGGACTAAGCTCGATGGTGTCCCTTAAAAGGATATTTTTAGTAACCGGTGAAAAGTTCTTTTCCCCATTCAGAGTGACCTCGTGATGTCCCCCTTCTAACTCCAGGACATCGTTGGTCTGCCCCAGTTCCACACCATCGACGACGACATTCCGCTGATCAGGGAAAATAACGCGTAAATACTCCATTTTTTCTCACCTCCTTTGAAATAAATGGTATTTTCTTGGCGCCTTCATGCCTGAAAGGCAATAACTTTAGCACACCCCATCCAATGGAGCAAATTGAAGGGAAATGCTCTTTTTACAAAGCAAATGATGTGTCTAACTTACTGAAACATAGGATAGTTACTGTAAAGTACTGTTTTTATAGGTTTTTTTTGTTTAGGCGATAAAAAAGGGAAAACAAAAAAACGGGAAAACTGGGGGAAATGTCCCGATCGTTTTTCTCAAATCTGTAACTCACTGAAAAATAAGGTTTTTTATGGAATTGCAAATGTCCCTATAGATGGACATTTGCGATTCCATAAATTGCGGAGACTCTTTGTAGGGGGGAATATTCCGCTTTTCAGTGAAGCGGCTCCTCTTTTCTGAGGAATTTCCTAAGGGCGCTTCCAAAAACTCACTTTATCCCCCCCCTAACCCCCTTAACAAAGGGGGAATTAGTGGTAGGTTGCTTCAAAAAAGTGATTTTTTGGATGTGCCCTTTTCACATTTCGATTAGGTCAAGCCAAGAAGAACTTGGAAAAAATAAAGCTTCCCTTGTTCATACATTAGTGCCATAATATAACTTTCTGGATTTGAAGAACGTCATTGGAAACCATCACTAGCTAAACTGTCATTAATAGTCATTTGGCTTTACCGGCATTACCCATAACCCATTTGCATTTTCCATAAGCCATTTCATTTGCGTAAACTTTTAGTTTCACCGAAAATCCTTATCACATGAGGAAAAATGGAAAACTATCAAGATAAGGTTGCCCTGGTTATTGACGACTTCCCTTCCATGAGGCTCATCCTTAAAGAAAATCTGGAAAAGCTGGGCTTCACCGTCCTCGAAGGCGAAAACGGACTGGAGGGGATGGAACGGCTGGAGCAAAATCCCGTGGACATCATTTTCACCGATATCGTGATGCCCCAGATGGACGGGTTCGATTTTTGCGACTCCGTGAGAAAACGTCCCCAGTGGTTCCATATCCCCATCGTTGTCATGTCCACCCTCTCGGACAGCAAGTACACCTTCAAAGCATTAAAGATGGGTGCGGACGACTTCATCGCCAAACCCATTGTTCCGCAACTCCTCACCAAAGTCATTCAAAGGCTTTTCGACCATGAATGGGAAAAAATCTTCCAAAATTGAAGTAAGCCGGATGGCCGTGAGTCTGTCTCACCTGGACAAGCTTTTGGACCTCACCGGCGAGATAATCATCGCCTCCAACAACCTGAATCTCATTCAGAGGAAGCTCCTGGAGTACTCCGACCGCGCTGAGGTGCTTCCCAAGGATGTAATCGAAGAGGTGAAAGTCTCCTCCATCACGGCAGATCGAATCTCCGGCGACCTCCACCGCCTGGTCATGGGAATCCGGATGGTGGAGATCAAGGAAACCTTCCTCTCTTTTCGCCGCCTGGTGAGAGAGCTTAGCAAGCAGAAAGATAAAAAGGTAAAGCTGGAACTCGTGGGCGAGGAAACACTCATCGATAAGAGCAGCGCGGAAAACCTGAACGAGGTCCTCACCCATCAAATACGGAACGCCATCGACCACGGAATCGAGGCCCCCCTGGATAGAAAACAGAAGGGGAAAGAACCCCTGGCTACACTGAGATTGAAGGCGTACAAAAAGGAAAACTTCACCTTTATCCAGGTTTCTGATGACGGAAAGGGAATCGACGCGGAAAAGATAAGGCAAAAGGCGGTGGAGAAATCCCTGGTTTCCGAAGAGGAGTCTAAATCCCTGGGCAAACAGAAGGTACTGGATTTCATCTATGCTCCCGGATTCAGCACGGCTGTGAAGTCCACCGCCACCTCCGGCAGGGGTGTGGGCATGGATGTGGTGAGGGAGTGCATTACCACCCTGGGTGGGGATGTATCCATAGAAACCGAACTGGGAAAGGGGACCACCTTTACCTACAAAATCCCGGAGATCGCAGCAGTGAACATCACCGACGCCCTGGTGGTCCGCGCCAACAATCTTTTTCTCGCCATTCCTCTGGCCAATGTAACCACCACCCTCGGTATCGATCCTGCCCAGATCCAGACCACCATGAAAAAAGGGGAAAACATTCTCTATCTGGATCAGATTATTCCCTTGTTCGACATCATGGTGCTCCTTTATGGGAAGGAGGTGGAGATTCAAGGGTCCACCGTCCCCGTGATCATCATTGAGCACAAAGAAACCCGAATAGCCCTGAAGGTCTCCGAATTTCTCTCCCCGCAAAAACTGGTGATCATTCCCTTGGAAGACTTTTTTTCTCTCCAGGGCATTTCCGGGATATCGGTGCTTTCCGGGAATCGATTCAGCTACATCGTGGACATCAAGGAATTCATCAATCTGGCCCAGAACCGCGCAAAAGGGTCCGAAGTGGCAGGAAAACAGGATCTCCTTCCCCAGTCCGTGGAAACATTCGAAGGAGAGCCGGAAGAGGAGGAAAAGGCTGAAGCGCCCGTGACATCACCAGCGCCGGGCTTGACCCCGCAACCCCTCATGGCCATCAACCATCTGGACGTCTTTTTCGAAGAGATACAAAACATGGTGGCGGATTTGGACAAAGCGCTCCTAGACTTGGAAGCAGACCCCAAAAACTCCGGTCTCATCAATTCTGCCTTCAGAAGCTTTCATTCCCTCAAGGGTAACCTGCTGATGATCGGACAAAAGACGTTGGGGGACTACATCCACGAGGTGGAAACGGTGATCGAAGGAATGCGGGATGAAAGGGTGGAGGTGAGTGAGGAATCCATCGACGTCCTACTGGAGGCCACCAAGTGTGTGGAACAGAACTACAATTCCATCCGCAAAGGGGACCCCATTGAGGAGATAAGCCTCAACGCCAGGGAAAGCCTGGAAAAGTTTAAGGCGCCGGCCGAGACCTCGCAAATTGAGTTAGACGTCTCCGACTTGAAGGAAAAGACCTTCGCCATGAATCACCTGGCCCAGTTTTCCTTTTACTCGGAGATCGCCAAAGGGAAGATACCGTACCAGATCTTGTTGAACTTTTCATCGGATTACCAGGAGCCCTTTCTGGTGGCCTATCTGGTGCTTAAACAGTTGAGTCGGCTGGGTGTGGTGCACTCCACTCTGCCCACCATGGAAGAGATCGAGGAGGGCCTGGTGCTGGACACCATGAAGGTGCTCCTCACCTCCTCCTATGGGGAAGAGAAGATCAATCAATACGTCACCGATCGGCTTCGGAAATATTACGACGTAACCGGATTTGAATATATTGTGGTGGAGGAGTGAGCATGAACATCGGCATTCTAACTCAAGACAAGACCTTGGCGAAGGCCCTGAAAGGGATCCTTCCTTCCGACAAAAACAAGGTGCTCACCTCTAAGCTCTTGAAGTCCATGGACGAAAACTGCCAGTGGATCTACGAGAACTATTGCGGGGTGGTCTTCATGGATTTTATTGAGGAGGATCTGGCCGCTATCAAGGTGATGGAAATGCTGCAAAGCAAGTTGGATAGAAAGATTTCCTTTGTCTTTCTCTTTCCCGAACCTAAAAAATCGGACGATGGAAGTGATCAGATGGTTGCCTGCCTGAACGGGGGCGCCCTGGGATTCCTCCAGAAAGAGATTCCAAAAAAAAAGATGGAACAATATGTTAAAAAACTGCTCAAGCGCCACCAAACTGCGGCTAAAGAGGAAGACAAGGGAAGGGAGTTGGCGCTCAACAAGAAAAAGGCGGCAGCCACCGAGCGGGCCAATCACCGGTTGCATGAGATCAACCGAAGGAAGAACCAGTTTGTCCTCGACCATTTAAACGACCTGCAAATGGAGGAGGTCAGCCTGCTGTTTCTTTCCAACTCCAAGTTCCGTTTTGAAAGGTTCCGGGATTTTTTCATGGAGACGGGCTTCCCCTTTTCCATCACCAACGCCTCTACGCTGAAGTTTGCGGAAGAAGACTGCGACGTAGATCCGCCGGAGATCATCGTCTCGGATTTCATCCTCCCCGATGGCACCGCCCTGGACCTGAACAAAGCCATCCGAGGAAAAAAGGGTCTCAGCACCACGAGGCTGTTAGTCCTGACGTCGGAAGAAAAAAATCTTCGGGAAGTGGAAAAACCGGAACACAAAATAGACGACGCCATGATGCGTCCATCCAATCGGGATGAATACCTGGAGCTTCTGGTGAAGGTCCTCATGGCGGCGAAGCTCCCAACTGTGGCTGGGACTGGTTGAAGTTTTCTTTCCCCTCCCCCCTTCGTTCCTAAATTCCTGTTTGAAAACGGAATTGCCTGGGAAGCTCCAGCTTCTTGGTCCTCTCCCGCCCTTGCCTCTGAAACAACCTGTTATTATAATTGCACAAGATTTTTTCGATTGTTTTGCAATTTTTTAATCAAAGCTGTCTTCGATTAAAAAAAATGAATACAAATCATTTATAGCAATTCCACACAGGAAACATTTATGAGCAAAGACCTTCAAACCGGTCCCATCCAAAAAAGCCGCATTCGTTTCTACAATTCACTGACCACCCGTACGATTATTCTAATGGCCATCTGCATTACACTGGTGGTATTAGCAGTCACCGGGAGTACTTACTGGCATTTGGTCACCACCCTTGAGGAGGAGGCTTATGACAAATTGACAAAGTACATCACCGAACGGGTCAGCAAGGAAAGCGCTATCTTCAAACTTGCTGAGGACAACCACAAAACGTTTGCCGATGAATTTCTTCGCTCTCGGAAAGATTTACCAAATGTTCCCAAAAAAGAGTTTTTTACCCTCTTTGAACGGATGAAGGACGGCACCACTCGTTTGCGCAAAGAAATGTATAACGGCTTTCAGCGACCTGACGGCCTAATTAGTCGCAATACTACAGGCTTTGTGGGACAAAAAGCCCCCGTCAATGACCAGGAGTTCCGCAATCGACTGGTAACGGCGTACCATTTAGTAGATCAATTTGGCGCAGCCTGGACCAATCGTTTCGCCAACCTCTATGTCACCATGCCGGAAAACGTAAACATTGTACACTGGCCCGGTCTTCCCTGGGCCTGGAACGCAGACCCTGCTCTTGATGTGAACACGAAGGAATGGGTTTTTGTTGCAGACTTCGAGCACAATCCGAAGCGCGAATCGGTGTGGACAGGCCTTTATTACGAAGAGAGAACTGACAAATGGCTGGTCTCCTGCGAAACCCCGGTGGACTTAGAGGGTCGCAACCTGCTTAATATAGGCCACGACATGATGCTTAACGACCTTTTCGACAGGGTTTTAACAGACCGTCTCACAGGGGCATACAATATCATCTTTCGTGAAGATGGCCGACTAATCGCGCATCCCTACAAGGTACGTGATTTGGGTGCTGCTGCAGGGGTCCTGAACATCCAGGAACTTCACGATACGGCGCTTTCGGGTATATTTTCCCTGGTTGTCTCAGAAGCGAATAAGCAATCCTCCGATGTGATGGTTCTGGATGATACGGCTAACAAAGCCCTCCTGGCCGTTTCGCGCATCCAGGGGCCGGATTGGTGGTTTGTCACTTTTTACCCCAAGAAATTGATCACATCCACGGCGAGTGGAGCGGCCAAGTTCCTTCTTATACTGGGAGTGGTGTCGTTGATACTTGAGCTGACTTTGCTGTTTTTAGTGCTGCGCAGCAAGGTTATCAACCCCTTAAAGAAATTTATGAAGGCCTCCAGCGAGGTGGCGGACGGTCATTATGCTGCGGTTTCATCGGGCTCCATTGTCCTACCGGAAAAACGCAAAGATGAGGTGGGATTGCTGGCGCGGGCTTTCAGGAATATGGCCAGCAACATTGCTGATTTTCGAGAAAACCTTGAAAAGAAGGTTAATGAGCGTACGGCGGAACTCCAAATCGCAAGACAGCAGGCGGAGGAAGCCACACAAGCCAAAAGCGATTTTCTTTCCATGATGAGCCATGAGATCCGAACCCCCATGAATGCAATTATCGGCATGACTCACCTTGCCTTACAGACCGAACTGACGGCCAAACAGCATGATTATTTGGGGAAAGCTCAATCTTCGGCACAATCTCTCCTTGGCATCATTAACGATATTCTGGATTTTTCCAAAATAGAGGCAGGAAAGCTTGACGTAGAAAACTTGGATTTTAATTTGGAGGAGGTCCTTGAAAACCTTTCCACCCTGGTGACCCTCAAGGCGGAAGAAAAGGGTCTTGAGATATTTTTTGCTACTCAAAGTGGCCTCCCTTCATTGCTGGTGGGCGATTCCTTGAGAATAGGCCAGGTTCTTCTCAACTTGACGAATAACGCCGTTAAATTCACGGAAACCGGAGAAATAGTTATTAAAATTGAGAAGACGGCTGAAAAAGTAGAAGGTGACGGGCTTATGCTCAAATTTGCCGTTAAGGATACAGGCATCGGGCTAACCAAGGAACAAGTGGGAAGATTGTTCCAATCTTTCAGCCAAGCTGATATTTCCACCACCAGGAAATATGGAGGCACCGGCCTGGGCCTTACCATAAGCAAGCGGTTGGTGGAATTGATGGGCGGAAAAATCTGGGTCGAAAGCGAACCGGGCGAGGGGAGTTCCTTTATTTTTACCGTTAAGTTAGATCGGCAGAAAGATGGGAAAGAAAAATCTTTTTTGCCCCCCAAAGACCTTAAAGGGTTAAAAATTTTAGTAGTGGATGATAACGCTACTTCCATGGTGATACTTAAAGCTCTACTGGAATCATTTTCCTTTAAAGTGACGATAGCTAATTCAGGTAAGGAGGGACTTCGGTTGCTGGAGAACGCTCCCGATGATGATCCTTATAAAATGGTGCTCATGGACTGGAAGATGCCGGAAATGGATGGGATAGAAGCTGCTTATTTAATTAGAAAAGACCCGAAATTTTCCCAGGTTAAAACCGTTATCATGGTAACCGCTTATGGCATGGAAGAAGCTATGCATCAGGCCGAGGACGCCAATTTGAACGGATTCCTCCTCAAACCCGTAAATTCATCCGTATTGCTTGATACGATTCTGGAGACCTTTGGCCATACCGTTACGAAAAGAAAAGGCCCGGGCAAGCAGTTCGCGGAAAAAAATGAGGCGCTGGAAAAAGTCAA
>JAJDAS010000652.1 GCA_029261755.1 Nitrospinia bacterium | reverse complement strand
GAAGATCATTTTTTACGGCCATGGTTATAATAATGAGAGATGTTAGAATTACGGGCGTGACGGAAAGCTCAGCATACATTTTATGGACATAAAAAAACTCCGGGATGAATACAGCCCACATGAAAACAGATAAAAAGGCAGCTCTTTTATTTTCGAAAACAAGATAGGACAAGATAAAGGTTAATATGGCAGTAATTGAATCAAAAAATACCTGCCCAAATATCACATATTTGAAATTAAATCCAAATACAAAATAGATAAATGCAATCCACATAGGGTAAAGAGGCATTCTGACAGCCGTTGGGATTTGCCCAGCCGCCAACGACAATCCCTCTCCCCGAAAGAGAGATTCTCCAAAGGCCCCATGTTCTTCAATGGCCAAATCATATCCAACCGGCCACATCCATATATAGACCAATCTCAGTGCAGCTACCAGCGAAACCAGGAGAAATAGGAGGTAATAATCATTTTTTGATAAACCGGAGAATGTCTTTTTCATAATTTCATTTAAAAGTTTGGAGAATGCTCCTGTTTTTTTGAATGTAGTCTTTTCTATCATTAGTAAATAAAAATTGGTAAATAAAATTTCTAATGAACATCGCCATAAAAATGAAAAAATATGTTGTTTTTAATATAAGAAATGTTGGTGGGCTGAAGTTTTTTTTGTAGTAATGCATATTGCTTCGGTAAGCTTGGATCATCATTTCCATGGAATCTTTTTTCTTGGTACTCCCCCCCACATGATGGCAGACCTTTGCCAATGGGAAATAATGCAACCTCAATCCAGTCTTTCTAATTCTTATGGCAAGATCATGTTCCTCATTGTAAATAAGGAATTTCTCATCAAATCCCCCAATTTTTGTAAAAACGGAATGTTGAATCATAATGCATGCCCCGCCAAGCATTTCCACATCGTAGTTCCCATCAAACTCTAAATATTTGTAATCCCAGTTATAGTTATAAAGGTTGGTAATTGATAAAAAAGCCTCAAAAGGGGTCAGCAAATGAAATCGATTTGGTTGAATGGTTAAATCGGGATTCAGCATTTGCGGGGCGCAGGCTGCAACTTTTGAATTCTCTTCCAGGAATTCAACCATTTTTGCAAAGGAGTTCTCATTGATGAAGGTATCGCTGTTCAGAATCAGGAAATACTTCCCCTCTGCAATTCTGGAACTGATGTTATGTGCTCCTGAAAAACCAAGGTTTTCTTTGTTGACAATTAGTTTGACCTGAGGGAACTCTTCTTTTACCATTTCAGCAGAGCCATCCTTAGAAGCATTGTCCACCACAATCACTTCAAACTTGATCTTTTTTGTATGAAAAAAAAGGGAAGTAAGGCAGTCGCGCAAGTAATCCTTGGTGTTCCAGCTTGCTATGGATACTGAAAGATCAATTTTAGTTGGCTCATTCAATTCTTTTTCAGAAAAGGAACTGGTCAAAACAAACTGGGCTCCGTGCCACAATTAAAAAGATAATCAATGATGGATAGTCCGGGCAAAAATGGTCCGGGTAACGTTTGTTGGTATTCCGGGTGAATGAAATCCAAGTATTTCAACTTGATTCCATTGTTCTTAAAGAGTTCGATCTCATTGTAATCCTTTGCCCCTGTTCCCGATAAATACTCTTTCCCGTTTACCTTATTAACGATTTGAACCAGCAATTCACTTTTATGCCCTGAAACATCTAAATCTGAGGATTTAAATAGCTTGGTTTTAATATGCATTATTTCTGAAATGGATTTTATAAAATGAATATTAAGTTCGGAAAGATATTGAGTCTGAAAATCATAGATTTCTTCTATCAAACCGTAAACACTATCAAAGTGAACGGCTTTCCGATAGCACTGCGTGATGGTTTTTAAGTGTTTTTTCTTCCAGTTTTCATTGGAGTTAACTTGTACCTCACAAATGGGTTGCCTCCCCTTCCCTTTCGTCAATATGGGAACAGTCAACCATAACTTTTCTCTCCCATTTTTTATTGCCACCCTGTTTGTAATTTCACCTTTGGAAAATTGGACATGGTCCAATAGAACAAAAATATCGCAATGGCAAACCTTATGAAAAAATCCAAGCCAGGGGATAAAGTTAGGCTGATGTATGCCTATACGCATAAAATAAGATGAAGAGAGTGTTGCTTAACTGAAGATGTGAAAAAAGGTAACATTTTAGCGCTTTGAAAAGATGGTTGGCTATCGTTCGCTTGCTCCATTGTGGCGAAGCCGTTCTTTCTCTCTAAATCTATCGCGTCACTGCCCGTCATTTTTCTTGCGATGGCCCGCAATACTGCGAAACCCTGTGGAGCCGCAATGCTTGTTTTGCCCGGTTTGGCGGTTTTAGGAACGGATCAAAAATAACTTGGTATTTTTCGCGCCCAGATTTAGGGCAGGTTTGGCTGATCCGATTAAGCGAAACCACAGTAATAGCATCGCTCTTTCGAGGATTTTGCGATTGAGGATCGGTCAAAGATGGCCTGAAGGTGGGATGCGAAAATGGTAAGTTATTTTTGACCCGTTCCTTATGCATACTTTTTTTTAAAGCGCTAAAGTGTTACGAAAAACAGTGTGTAGTTGCTCACCCTACTTCTTGCCTCATGGCGTCAAGCACCGTTTCAATTTCCTCGCCAGATATTCCCGGAAAAAAAGGAATGGCCAAACTTCTGTTCAAAATATCTTCCGTTACCGGCAGGGAAACGTTTTTGTAGGCGGGTAAACTTTGGTATATGGTCTCAAGGTGGCATGGGTCATAGATAGGTTTTGTGTCGATACCATGTTCCTGTGATAATCTTTTCATTAAAAGGGATCTATCAATACCCTCACTTAAGAGAACCGCATATTGGTATAAAGAAGCAGTAGATCCCTCAGTGGATTCAAAGATTTTTAAATTTTTGAAATCTCTGAATGCTGCATCGTATTTTTTTGCTGATTTTTCTCTGAGCGACAGATTTTCTTTCAAGAACGACAAATGAGAATAGCCGATGGAGGCGCGAATTTCATCAAGGAACCAATCATTCCCAAAATATTCGATTACGCCTGTTGCGCTGTCTTTTCCAAAGATACGTTTTTTTCTGGCAAATTCACATAAATCTTCGTCGTTAGTGGTGATCATCCCCCCAGCTCCACCGGTGCTTACATGTTTGGTGGCATAAAAACTGAAACAGCCAGCGTCACCTAAAGCTCCAGCCTTTACTCCATTCAAACTTGTCCCAATGGCATGGGCTGCGTCCTCTATGAGGAAAAGGTCATTGTTTGAACAAAAATCGCGGATTTTTTCCATATCCTTATTCATGAATCCAAGCAAATGAACCAGTATTAAGCCGGAAACATCGTTACCCGCCTTTTTTTTAATGTCATCAAAATCCAACAAAAGAGTTCCTTCTTGAATATCAACAAAGACAGGCTCCGCGCCTGTAAATAAGACAGAGTTTGCCGTCGTGATAAAAGTGGCGCTGGGGAGGAGCACCTTTAGCTTGCGTCGATTAAAATATTCCAGGCAAATCATCAGGGCTGTGGTGCATGAATTTACACTCACGGCAAACTTAACGCCAATTTCCTTTGCAAAGGCATCTTCAAATTTCTTTACGTTTTTATTAAATATTAACTGGCCGGATTTTAAGATACCCTCAACATCCGTCAGTATGTTGGAAATATTTTCATCCGTAAATTTTTGTCTAAAGAAAGGAACTTTTTTCATAGCTCATAAAAAGTGAAATAGTCTTCCATAACCCCTCTTCATGGGGGATTTTTGGGGAAATCCCAAATTCCTGATTAATTTTTTTGATACAATTCCTTACATTTGCAGGTTTGTTGTTTGCCACACTCTTTTTAATTTCAATATTGAGTTCAAGCTTTTTCCAAAGCAGATCTTTCAAGGTATCGGCCAGCTCTGCAACAGAAGTTTCGCGTCCGAACCCAATGTTAAAAGTTTTCTTGAGATGGCCAGGGGCACAAAGCATATGTTGGAACAAATCCAGGAAATCCGAAATATAAAGAAAATCCATTACCTGCTTACCCTGTCCGTGGATCATGATCTCGTGTTTATTTAATGCTTCCTTGATGAAGAAACCCAAGACCCCGCCTGTTTGGTTTTTTTTGATCAATCCATAGGGCCCGTAAACCGTGGAGAGTCGAAAAATCTGGTACTTGTCCGTATGTTCTTTAATTATCTCTTCATTTGCCAAGTGGCATTTTCCATAAATATTATCGCATGACAGAGGCAGGTCCTCTAAAAAGCCGGATTTCCCTTCAACAATTTTTTCATAGACAAAATAGCTGGAAAAATAGACTATTTTTTTGATACTGGATATTTTCTGTGCAGCTTCAGCCAAAAACCTTGAAAGTTGTAAGGTATGATCCCAATATTCACCATTGGGATCATTGTCTAACTTTGGCCTGGAGGGACCTGTGCAATGAATGATCAGGGAAACATCTGGAAGGTACTTTTTTAGAAAGGAAATATCGTTAAGATCTTTTTTAATAAATGTCGTATTATCTGGAAGATGAGGCTTTATTTCGTCAAAATATCTCCCTCTATCAATGGCTATGATGTCATATTTATTGGAAAAACGTTGAATGATATTCGTACCAAGAAAGCCTCCTCCTCCCAATAAAAGCAGTTTTTCTTTTGCCATGTTTATCTTTTTTTTAAATATACTTCGTAATAATCAATAATTTCCTGCGTTTCCCGGGTTAAGGTTTTTGCTTGAACTTCACCTTCCTTCTTTAGTTTTTTTTGCCAACTGTTTCCTTCTCCCATCCACCAAACCGGATGCGTAAGAACTTGCATATCTTGCTTTTTATGTAGATGTTGGCAAACGCAACCTTCACGCCATGAGTGGCCGCTATCGGAAATATATTTCAAAGACTTAATAAACAGAGGGGAGTAAGCGTCATAAAGAGAAAATTCGGACACGGAAAAAGATTCCTGACCTGCAATTTCTTTGTGTGGAAAATGTCGGGCGGCGCTACGGATTTCATTGCCTATCAAATTTTCTATCAGATTTTTTTCCATTAAAAAACCTTTATTAAAATCTATTCCATTTTTCTTGTAATAATTCAGATCATAATGGAAGCCAATTTCATGTCCCATGTTCTTTATTTCCCTTAACAGTTTAGTTCCCGAATCTGTAAAAGGATTGTAAAAATCCGCATGACTCTGAACAAAATATGTGGAGCGCACATTCAGCTCCTTTTCCAAAAGGGCCATTTCATATGCCAAGGAGAGCGAATGGTCCAGGTCGTGCCTTAAGTAAATAACAGGCGAAGTAGCTTGCTTATTTTCCCTTTCACGAAACAATCGAAAGTCAAAAACCTTTAACGCTTCTTCCAATATTTCCCGGTAGTGCTCCCGGTTTAACGAACAATTTTTTTTCATGGCATTAGCATTAAGCCTTATGTGGTTCTTTGTAAAATTCGCCCTTTAAAGAAAAATATTTCCCCAAATATTGCCAACCCTGATGCAGGTCACATTCAGCACAAAGCTCCATCCGGCTTCTTTCCCTGTTAACGGCCCGCTTCCTCAGCTCTTTAAAAGATTCGCCCAACCAAATATCTTTAACAGTTTGCTTATTCAAATCCCCAACTATTATTTTCTTCCTGACATCAACACAGCATTGTACCACTTGTCCATCGGGCATAATAACCAAATTTCTCCAAAAAGCGCTGCATGGCGCTGGATTCGTAAGGTTGTAATCCTTATAAGTACGATTCACTTTACCATTGTTAAAATACTTGGTGAGAAATCCGCTGGAGTTGAAGTTCCCTCCCATATTATTGATGCAATCACTTTTTGAAATAGGCAAAATATCCATAAACAGTTTACCTTCGTCGCAAAGTATCATCATTTTTTTAAAAATTGGATTACTCTTTAATTCGTCAAGTGATTGAATGGTCTTGAATTTAACAGAGATACGGACAGGGTTACGGGATTCCGAGTTAACTTTAGCCAGCATAAAAAGATTTTCGATTACACGTTTAAATTCAATCCCCTTTATTTCCTCATATAGTTTTTCATCAACTTCATCTAGACTCACATGGAAATTCATTTGAAGATCAACCAATTCTCTAGCTTTGGATAAGTCCAGAAAAAAAAGATTCGTATTCATATCAATATACTGAATAGTCTTTTTTTCCCTTACATATTTCACACGTTGTACAAAAAGTTTATCCATTAACGGTTCGCCGAAATTGCCTAACCTGATTGTCCCACCCACTGAGGCATAATCATCAATAATAGTCTTAAATAAATCCCAGTCCATTTCCTTAAAGTCGTGCTTCATTTGTGGATGGGGACACCATTTACACTTGGCATTGCAACGGTTGGTGGTGTCCATGGTGAGCCCCATAGGCCACTCTTCAAGCTTTTTAACTAAAGGTCGGATCAGGAAATCACAGTATCTTGATTCAATACCCTTTCTTCGGATATTGTTCATGAGAATGAAAAATGGAGATGCTATTATTATTTTTTTAATCATTTTAAATCAAGTTATTTCTGACCCGTCCCTAAAATTCATTTCATCAGTGTGCAGACAAGATGTCTTCATAAAAATCAAAAATCCGCCTGAAACCATGTTGGTTATCAAATTTCTCACGTATAATTTTTGCCGCTGCCTCTCCTGTCCTTGACAAAAGATCGCGGTCCCCGGAAAGTCGTTCAAGAAAAGAAAAGAGTCCATCTAAATCACCGGGTTCCATAAGAAAGCCGGTTTTCCCGTCTTGAATAGGATAGCGGTCACCTTCCCGAAACATAATGACAGGCCTGCCACAAGCCATTGCCTCCATACAAACTCTGGAAATACCTTTGGCCTGAACCGGATTAAATAAAACATCTGAGTTATGTATATGTTTCGCCACTTCCTCATTAGAGACATTGGGATGAAACTCAACATTTTCATTCCCATCCACCAACCTGCGAAAGTCAGTGACTTTGTATTCTCCATCTGCCACAACTAAACAAATTTTCAGAAAAGGTAGTTTCTTATTAATCAGCTTCAATAAAGTCTCCACACCCTTTTCCCTGGCAAGTCGTCCGACAAATAGTAGCTTTAGCAATTTCCTCTCACCAATTTCCTGAAAAGGGAAATTCGCGGTATTGATAGTATGGGGAATGAACCTGATATCCCTTTTTAATTTCTCCCTTTTGCAATGCTCCTCAACTTGGGAATTAATATGAGCATCAACACATATAATGTTTTCGAATTCTCGGATAAACCTAAGCTCTTGCATCATATCCACTTTACTTTGTGTAAAGTTAGACATGTAAGAATGAAAGCTAAATATTTTAGCTCCTACCACATTCCTGAATGAGGCAAGCTTTGTCAGAAAAGGAATGCCTAATATGCGATCAGCGGGATTAAGGTTGATGGCAACTCCAGGCCCATGCACATGCAAAATGTCGTATTGGTTATTCTTCAACCAATTCATTTTGCTCACAAAACGTGAGAGGCAAGTAAACAGACGAAAAGGATAGGTAGGGTTTTGAAGGTATTTTAATGACGGGGGAGGAGTATAGTCCAGAGGGCTGAAGCGTATTGCTTCACACCTCTCTCCAATTTTCTCTCTGTGGGGATACCCTGGGAATGCATCGGTAAGCACAACGTGGTGAAATTGCTTGATATCAGACCTGACTAAATCCCAAACATGAACTTCTCCACCTCCAAGGCGAGGATAAAAGTGTTCAATGAAATGTACAACCTTCACAGGGTCTCTTTCCTTTTACTCATGTACCACTCATTAGTCCTTTTAATACCTGTTTGCAAATCAATTTCCGGGACCCAGCGAAGCTTTTTTCTGATCTTTTCAGTATTTAGAACTCGACGTCGAATGTTGTCGATATCACGTTTATCAATATGAGAAATTTGGGATTGAGATCCGGTAATTTTAATTATATGCCCAGCTAACTCGTTAACCGTTACTTCTTGCCCCGTGGCAACATTAAACGTTTCACCCACGGCTTTGGGGTTTATGCCTGCGAAAAGTGTGGCTTCCACCACATCCTCTACATATGTAAAATCACGAGTTTGCATGCCATCGCCATGAATAACAACGGGTTTCTCCTCATGAGACCATTGCAGGAATTTTGAAACAACACCGCAGTAAGGATTGAGAGGGTCTTGGTTCCGCCCATATACGTTCGAATATCTTACCACGGAAACGGGGATATCATAGCTTTCATAAAAGGCGTTGCAATAATTCTCGCCCGCCAACTTGCTGACAGAATAAGGGGTCAGCGTATAAAGACTCTCATCCTCTACAATGGGCAGATGCCTGGGATTCCCATAAACCGAAGCCGAAGAAGAGTAAACAATCCTCGTTGGATTCGTTTTCCTTGCGGTAATCAAAATATTCAAGGTTCCCCCGATGTTTGTGGAGTAGTCTTCCAAAGGGTTCTTTGTGGAAATAATAATGTTTCTAGCCGCAAGATGAAAAACAAACTCTTGCCCCTCCATAACCTTATTGACCACCTCGCTATCAGCAACGCTTCCTTCCACAAAGGAGTAGCTGTCTTTATCCGGCAGGTTTCCCAGATCTCCGGTAAACAGATCATCCAGTACAGTGACTTCAGCCCCCAGTTCAATTAATCGCGCAGCTAAATTGGAGCCTACAAAGCCGGCTCCTCCGGTAACTAATACTTTTTTAGAACGAAAGGTTTCCATAACAGTCATCTAATAAATGTTAATAAAAAGAGTATTCTATCAAATTTCATGAAATCAATCCATTGTACTGCCTAAGTTCAACAAGTTCCAGCAGTCACAGACCTATAAACTCTAAAACCTGAATATGCAGCAATACTGACGAGCATAAGAACTACTCCACCGATTAAATAAGCTGAAAATCCAACAAAGTACATATAAACCCACCAAAAATTAAAAACATTCAAGCTAATATTGTTGGTTAGGATATCTGCACTTCCAGTTCGGCCAGTACCTCTATTTTGTATACTATCTCTCATTTTTTTCCTGAAACCTTCATCCTGGAGTTGTTTTGAGATTGATGCAATATAGTTCCACTGCTGAAAAAGTATTGACTCCTTTACATTATAATTTGCGGCAACGATGAAATCCTCGTGGTGCTTCTTCTTCATTTCATGATAATAGCGTGAAGGATTAACCGAAATAGAGGCAAGCTGAATGGCGAAAGAAATTGCCAATACCAAAAAAAAGGCTAGCTTCTTAACTCCCTTCATTTCACAAATATTTAGCTGTGCAATGGGGATAATGAGAAATGGGAGAATCGTAAGCAAATGCCTCGGTCCCCAGGAAAACCCCACCCAGGCAACACTTCTTACAGTGGAATAGAAAACAATCAGGGGAATGACCACTAATAAAAAAAGGAACATGAACTCGCGCTTCCGATCAAAAAAATCAACGCAAAACAAAACAGGAATAATGATAATGGGGTTAAATAAAAAAAGCCCTCGCCCTGTTGAGAAAAGAAGCAAATAGAATCCTTCGACGAAATTTCCAATTGATATCTTTTCCATTGCCACATATCCACCGGTAGAAAAAAACACACCATACCTGTAATGATTGTATAGCAGCATCACTCCAATGGAAATGGATGCGAAACATAGAAAATATATTAGTTTCCTGAGACGTTCAGTTGCTACGTTGGAGTGAATAAACCATATATAAATACTTAAAAATGGGATGAGTATGATGCTTTCAAATCTGGTAACAATCGCCAGGCCAAAAATAAAAGCCCCCAAAAAGGCGTCTCGCCTGAAATTTGATTTGATATAAATAAAATAACAGGAAAGCAATAAAAATAGCGTTACTAATGAGTGGCTATACAGTTCCTTGGATTGAAACAAATTCATAGTCAAAAAACTATAGGCAAAAACCGTAAAGACAGATTTTTTTACAGACACTCGCAATTCTGTCGACCAAATAAACAAAACAATCCCGATCATGGCAGATACAAAGGCGGTGAAGATGGTACCGGTTAAACCAATTCCCATTGCAATATCTTTATTAAAAACCCATGCCAGTATTTTTGCTGAAAAATAAAATGGAATTAATAGTATGGAGGTTCCCGGTGGGTATTTAGAATATTGCCTACCATCCGCCCCAACAGTAAAGGCATTCCATCCATTAATTCCTTCCTCAATAGCTAAGCTCCCGTTTTCAACAATGCTTTTCGTAAGAGACAGTAAGTTTATACCATCGGAGGATTGAACAGTCCCCTGCCCTATCATAATAAACACAAAAAATAAAAGGCAGAACAAACTTACCAAAAAGCTGTAGTCTATTTTTAAGGTGTCTTTCACTTGTTCTTTTTGCAAAAGTATATTGACTGAAGAGCAAATAGGTTAGGCAGATAAGACATTAATTCAAATCCAGCTTTGTGTATCCACTGAGGACAGTTTGTAAAGATTTTACCAACCAACGGAATACCTCCGGGATCAATGCTGGATTTAATAACACTGAACCCACACTTTTCAATGAGGTCCTTAGCAGAGTAGTAAGTAAAAAACCTTAAATGGTCTTCATCCAATATCCCGGTTTGACCATATTGAAACTTGCCCAAAAAAAGATTCAGCCTTATGGAAATATGAGCGACATTAGGCAAAGCAATAATCAGGTATCCATTTTCATTTAGCAGTTTTTTTAGGTTTTCCAATCCCTGTTCGGGCTCTACCAAATGTTCCAACACATTAGAGGCAATGACAAAATCAAAACCCTCTTCAGGAAAATACTTTTCTTTAACTTTTTGAACAAAATCCCTTTCTTCAATAGAACCGTGAATCACATGGAGATTTTTCCGAGCCGCACTCTTAACAGCTTCTTCAATGCACTCCAAACCCAGTGTTTGACAATTCCTTTCCTCTTTCAAATATTCCAGGAGGTATCCCGTGGAACAGCCTACTTCAAATACATTGGCCTTTTCAGGGATAAAATCTAATATTTGAGAATTCCCGCTATAGAAAGGGAGATTAGAAGGATCGTACTTGCCGTCTATATCGTATTTGATTTTATTCATTAAAATGGACTCACACTAATGAGCAAAACACTTAACCCAACGGTCAAATTTTGGAGAAAACTCCTGGATAATGCGGCAATGGTCCGGGTTTAACGGCTTAATCCAATACAGAATAATTGTGGACACGAAAAAATAAAGAATACCGTTGAGAAAGATGTTGTTAATCAATAGTTGACTGATGAGTATTGATGGAATTATTGCAATCATAAAAAGAAAAAAACATTTACCGTTAAACAGCAAAGCTCCTCTCACATCAATTACCTCTATAATTGCATACAACTGACGTAGGGCAATATAAAGCATGATGGAACCTGTGGCGATAACAGCTCCAACTTCTTGATAATAGGGAATCAATATCAAGTTCAAAAGAACATTTAATATGCTTCCCTCGATGGTGGATTGTAAGGCAACTTTTTTTTTTTTAATTATATATAAAATGCACGTGGTGATGCCCGATCCAAAAAATACCGAAAGAAATAAGAAAAACAGGTAAATCGATAAGGCTGTACCCGCCTGAAAAAATTGTTCTCCATAAATAACCTTGATTAGATGTCCGGAATAAACGAAAGTAAATAGATAAAGTGGAGTGGTGCAAAAAACCACAAAACCAACAATCTGTTTCCATGCAGATCCAAGGCCGCTATAGGACTCACGCTTGAATGTCTCGGAAAAAAGTGAAAGAGCCATGGGGCCGATGCCATTTAAAAGAAAAGTCATCATAGCACCAATGCTGGTTGCCAAATAATAAAAAGAAATTTTTTGGGC
>JAJDAS010000651.1 GCA_029261755.1 Nitrospinia bacterium | reverse complement strand
ATGAGAAAAATTGCCTTCATTAACCAAAAGGGAGGGACCGGAAAGACCACCACTACCGTAAGCGTTGGAGTGGGATTGGCCCTGGCCGGTAAAAAAGTCCTCCTCCTCGATATGGACCCCCAGGGCAATCTGGCCCACTGGATTGGAGTAGCCGGTCCAAAGTCCCTATAACACTTGCTCATCGAAGGGGCCGTGCCCCATGAATGCATCCTGGAAGTGAGAGAAAACCTTCACCTGATTACCAGTAATAAAACACTGGCCCAGGCGGAAATCATTCTTGCCGCCCAGAACGGCAGGGAGAAGGTTCTGGACAATGTAATGAAAAATGTTGATACATACGATTATGTCCTCCTCGATTGTGCTCCCTCCTTAAGCCTTTTGAACTTGAACTCCATGATTTTTTGCGATGAGGCCATTATCCCTGTCTCCATGGACTATTTCTCCCTGATTGGTGTAAGAGAGGCTATGGACAACCTGAAGATGGTTCATTCACATATGGGCCACAAGATCAAGCTCACCCTTATCGTTCCCACCTTTTTCGACAGGCGCAATCGTAAGAGTTTTGCCATCCTGGAAAAACTTCAGGAAAACTTTGCCGATGCTGTCAGTGATCCCATAAGTTCCAATGTAAAAATTTCGGAAGCGGTCAGTTACAAAGAAGATATCTTTTCCTTTGCCCCTAGATCCAACGTTGCTTCCGATTACAAAAAATTGGTTGAAAGGATAAATCATGGCTAAAAAAAAGAAAAAAAAGCCGGCCATAGGGTCAGATCCCTTTAGCGGCCATGAAGAGATCATGCAAAACTTTTTTTCTCCCCAACCGGAAACCCAGGATAAACCTGAACCCGTCCGGGAGGAAGCATTAGAGGGAAAAATTATCCAGGATCAAAAACCATCCCCGCCTCCACCACCGGCGGCTCCATCCGAGCCCGATCCTCCTGAAAGTTTGCCGGAAGCAAAAAAAGCCGAGGAGGAAGCGAACAAAGATAACCCTTTTATGGATAAAGCCATGCTAAGCGCCTTCCGGGAAGAATTGGAGGAAAACCTTGAACAGTTGGATGTCCTGCTGGTGGACCTTGAGAATAATCCCGACGATGCAAAGCTGATCAATGAGGTGTTTAGGCTTGTTCATACCACCAAAGGATCCGCCGGTTTTATGAATTTTAAAAATTTAAAAGATCTTTGCCATAGCATGGAAAGCCTGTTGGACAAAGCCAGGAGCAAAAAACTGCAATTGACTATTCCCATCATGGACATAATCCTGGGGGCCATAGATCAGATGAAAGAAATTGCCCCGAGGATAGCCGCAAACGGCCACGAAGAAGGGATTGATGTGAGCGATAACGTAGCCATTCTGGAAGCTCTTCTTTCCTCGCCGGAAGAAAAAGCCTCCGCGGAACCCAAACCCGCTCCGCAGGAAAGTGTGGAAAGTAAAACCGATGCAACTCCTGTATCCGCACCTGAGCCTGTCCCACAACCCGATGTTTCCATTAGCAGTATGGTGGACCAGGAGATTATCGATGATTTTATCCAGGAGTCACAGGAGGGTCTTGATGAACTGGATGCCGACCTGGTCACTTTGGAAACCAACCCGGAAGATGCACAACTTTTGAACAAGGTCTTCAGGGTCATGCATACCCTGAAGGGGGCGGCAGGCTTTATGGGGTTTAACAGCATTCAAGCCACCGCGCACAAATCCGAGGATGTTCTGAATAAAATCAGATCCGGCGAGTTCGTGTCGAGCCCTCAAATAGTCGATGTGCTCCTGCAAGCCCTGGATGTAATAAAAAGCCTGATGAAGAACCTTGCGGATTCAGGGAAGGAGTCGACAGATACTTCCCATGTGCTAGATCGCCTGGAGGCAGTGCTGAGCGGCACCGGGGAGAAAATAGAACCCAAAACGATGCACCCCAAAACAGAGGAAACGGCAAAGCCGAAGGAGATGGGGGATCAGAAGGATACAAGCGATGCGGATAAAGGTAAGCCGTCCCCTCAGCCATCCCAATCCACCCAAATAAAACAAGGGAACCTGGTTAAGCAGTCCATCAGCACCATCCGAGTGGATGTAGAGCGGCTGGACAATCTCATGAATCTGGCGGGAGAACTTGTCCTCGCAAGAAACAGGCAGATCCAATTGTCCAGAGAAGTGGAGCCTGAGTTAGGAGGCAAGGAGGAGCTTCAACAGGAGTTAAGCGCTGCGGTAAACCAGCTTGATTTTATAACCACCGAGCTTCAGTTTGCCGTGATGAAAACCCGGATGCTTCCCGTCTCCGCAGTCTTTAGTAAATTTACAAGGGTGGTGAGGGATCTGAGCCGCTCTTTGGGGAAGGAAGTGGACCTGGTCATAGAAGGGGAGACAACCGAGCTAGACAAAAATATTATCGAGGAAATCGGAGACCCCATGGTCCACCTAATAAGAAATTCGGTGGATCATGGTATAGAAACCCCGGAGGAACGTCTGAAAAATGGGAAGCATCGCAAGGGCGTTGTGAATCTTTCCGCCTACCACGAAGGCAGCTATGTGGTGATAGAGATTCAAGATAACGGGAAAGGGATGGACGCCGAAAAGTTGAAGGACAAAGCTGTGGAAAAGGGAGTGATCAGCCCGGAGGAAGCCAAGGCCATGAGCAAGACCGAGGCCCTGAACCTGATTTTCGCGGCGGGCTTCAGTACGGCGGAAAAGGTCAGCGACGTCTCGGGAAGAGGCGTGGGAATGGATGTGGTACGCTCTAATATCGAAAAATTGAAAGGAATCATTGAACTGGATTCCAATCTTGGTAAGGGGAGCGTTGTCAAAATCAAAATTCCTCTGACCCTGGCCATTCTTCAAACACTCCTGTGTAAACTTGGAGATGAGCGGTACGCCATCCCTCTAGATTCCGTGAAAGAGACCGTGCGTGTGCCCGTCTCCGAACTTCAAACGGTAAGGGGCAAGCGGGTTGTTAAGCTTCGGGAAGAGGTCCTTCCCCTGGTCTTTCTTAATGAAATTCTGGATTTTGAGACAATAGAGAAGGAAGAAATATGCATTGTGGTGGTGCAACATGGAATACAGCGGTTGGGCTGCGTGGTGGATGACACCATAGGCCAGGAGGAGGTGGTCATCAAAACCCTCGATGTGCTTAAGGACATCTGCGAAAACCGATTCTTTTCCGGAGGCGCGATACTGGGAGACGGCGTGATCACTCTGATCCTTGATGTATCCGAGTTGATGCGTTTTGCCCACACATCGGGCCTTCAGGAAGAAACGAAGCCAGAAGAGGATGGCATCAAGATAGAGGACTCTTTGAAGGTATTGCTGGTGGATGACGGGGCTCCGGAGCAGTACGCCCTCCCGATCAACTCCATCAAGATGATTGAAAATATTCCTTTTCAAGACATTGAAATCGTCGGAGGCCGCAAAGTGGTTAGGCACGAGGGTGAAGTGCTGCCCATAATCAACCTGTCCGATATAACCAAATTTGGCATTGCCCAGCCGGAAGATTTTGTTTACCTGATCATTGTGGGCAAAAATGGTGACTCGGCGGGCCTTGCGGTGAACAAATTGCGAGGGATGCGGCTCATCGACAGGAGTGAGGTGGAAGATTGTTTCAGTACTTCCGGTGTTGCTTTCAGCGCGGTCCTGGACAATCGTGTTACCCTCATTCTGAAAGAAGATGCCGTGGTTCAGCAGTCTCGCGAAGGCGTCCATACCCATGGGGCTTCCAATACCCCGGCAACAAAGAACGTCCGCAAGCAAAAGATTCTTGTGGTGGATGATTCGCCGGTGGCCAGGGAGTCCATAAGAAAGGCGCTGGTGGAGGGACTCTTTGAAGTTACCCTGGCGGTGGATGGCAAAGACGCCCTGGGCAAAATTTCCAATGTGGACCTTGTGGTTACCGATCTGGAAATGCCGATCATGAACGGATACGAACTAACCCGGTCCATCAAATCGACGAACCATGATCTTCCGGTGATCATGGTAACTTCCCTGGACGGAGAAGAAGACAGGCTGGAAGGGCTGAAGGCCGGAGTGGATGACTATCAGACGAAACTTGATGTGGAAAAACTGCTGGCGTCGGTTAGGCGGCATATTAGGAAAAGCTGACCGAAAATATTTTAGATTTCAGATTGTTGATTTTAGATTGTTGATTTTAGATTTGCGGTAGGATTTTTTTTATCATTTGCTGCTGCTAAAGGTGCTGTATTTCGTCCCTGCCACCCTGCTTACTGCTTTCCTTTCTTCGTCTTTCCAGCTTTTCCAGGTAATCCCTGCTTTCTTTCCAGTCGGGGAGGTTCAATTCTTTTTCAATGCCAACCGCGATTTTTGCATACTCCACCGCTTTTGTAAGGTCGCCTCTCCGTTCCCATTCCGTAGCCAGGTTCCGGCACGTGGTAGCTTCCCCAGCCTTGTCTCCTATCTCCCTGGCAATTTTTAGGCTTTGCTGGAGAGTTTCCATTGCCTGTTCATATTTTCCCCAGGCGCGATAAATCATAGATATGTTATTAAGAGTAGTCCCTTCCCCTGCTTTGTCTCCTATCTCCCTTCTTATTTTGAGGCTTTGTTTCAGGGTTTCCAGGGCCTCCTCATATTTCCCCCAGGCGTGATAAATCTGAGAAATATTATTCAAGGTTTTCCCTTCGCCTGCTTTGTTTCCTATCTCCCTGGCAATTTTTAGGCTTTGTTGCAGAGTTTCCAGCGCCTCATCATATTTCCCCCAGGCGCCATAAATCATAGAAATGTTGTTAAGGGTAGTTCCTTCACCTGTCTTGTCTCCTATTTCTCTTGCAATTTTTAGGCTTTGTTGCAGAGTTTCCAGCGCCTCATCATATTTACCCCAGGCGTCATAAATCTGAGAAATATTATTCAGTGTAGTCCATTCCCCCGTCTTGTTTCCTATCTCCCTGGCAATTTTTAGGCTTTGCTGAAGAGTTTCCAGCGCCTCTTCATATTTGCCCCAGGCATCATAAATTTGAGAAATATTATTCAGTGTAGTCCATTCCCCCGCCTTGTTTTCTCTTTCCTTATAAATTTTCAGACTTGACTCATAATGGCTCAACGCTTCAGGTAAATGGCCGTTTTCATGTAAGCCAAATCCCAGCTCATTCTCAAGGTCTCCAAGAAGTTTGTTGCTTTTTCCATTATTAAAACTTACGCCCAAAAGGGCTGTTTTAACCGCCAGAGGAAAGGCGTTGCGGCGGCGTAGCCACCTAGTCAAATCAAGAAGTATCCCTGCCTTTTCTTCCTGGTCTTGGGTTCTGTCCACCAGGGAATGGACTTCCTTCATATGCTGTTGGATGGCGGCTTTATCCGAATCCTCTAGAAGCAACTCCCGAGCTGTCCCTTCCATGCCCCGCCAAAAGGTCTTCGGTTCCATGGCAAACTGCTCGGGTAGCCAGTAGGTGTGGTGCCGGAAGTCCCATAGGTCCCCGGCGGTGCGTATAAAACCTTCCGATTCGCTGGAATGGAGGAGGAGAATGAAACGGAGCCGCTCCCTGGCTATCACGTCGCGGTGAAGATTGATATATTCAAGAAATGAGGAGGCGTGGGACTGTTCCGCCTCGTGGGGAAGGCCCGCGATGATGCTGAAGGTATTGGAATGGGACGCCTCGGATATGAGGGGATAAAACCTTTGCGCCGCATGGTCCTCCCTGTGGGCCGGATCAAAGGTCATGGTCATCAGCTTACGTTCCGCCGCCGATTTTTTTAACTGATCCAGGAAGGCCAGTTTGTCGGATTCATGGCTATAGTAGCAGATGAGGAAGAGGGGGGTGTTGTTAAGAAACGCTTGCTTTGCGCTCTCCGCAACTTCCGAGGCAATGCCTTCGCTGGTTACTGCAAATTCAACCATTTTTTACAGGGATTCCCCTGACGTAGGATTTCAACACGTGGCGAACCTCCAGCCACAGATCACCGTTTTCGTATTCCACAATGGCGCGGGACTGCAAATAGGGCTCCACCCCTTCCACCCATCCGATGTTGTTCTCCAGCACCGATTTCATGATGTTCACCGCATCCCCCCGGACCAGAGGCTGGTATTCCTTCTTTATCTGGTTGAATACCTGCCGAACGTCCTCCATGGAGATACGGTCTCCTTTTCGGATGATTGCGAAATAGGCGGCCTCCCGTATGGCGCGGGCCGTTTCCCGGAACAGTCCTCCCCCGATCCGAAGCAGTTCTTCCAGTTCCTCTTCGCCGATTACTTCCGGGGACTTCAATCTGGATTCCACGAATTTGCGCATGAGTTTATAACCTTCGCCCTCCTGGTCCAGTTTGGGAATTTCCTTGGCTTTTTCCTCAGGAGGATAAAGGCGACAGGCGGAAAAGGCGTATAGCTCGTCATTGGGAATGCGGCTTCCCGGGATGGCGCGAAAATAGATGGGGAGGGTATAGACTATGGTGAATCGGGGCTGAGTAAGTATTTCGTAGCAATCCTGGAAAAGACGGTCATACATTTGCTTATGTGCGTCGGATTCTCCCTTTTCCAGGTCGTCCACTATCACCAGGAGGGACTTGTCGGATGCGTTTTTCAATTCCACGGCCATCCGGTTCAGGATGCCGATGAGGTCCTGCACCCTGGGCTCCAGGATCTGTCTTTCCTCTGTTTTCCATTCCCTCCTGGTGAGGAGTTGGGCCTTGAAGTAGGCAAACCATGCGTTAGCCTTTGCCCCGGCTTCCGCTTTGGCCTCTTCGCCCTTTAGAAAAGTCCTGACAACTTCCAATCCCCAGGAATCCAGTTCTTTTTTTAGGTTTTCGCTGATGTGGCCTGTTCTTACAAGCTCAAAACCTATTTCCACAAGCAGGGCGTCGTGGGAAAGGTGGGTCAGTTCGCTTCCAAAGTCTTTGGCGCTCAGGAAAATCGTGGTATATTTTTTCTGTATTGCAGGATCCAGGCATATGCGGCGAAGTTCCGTGGATTTGCCGCTTCCCCGGTGTCCGCAAAGGAAGGCGTGAAAATATCCCTGGGCTTGTTGCAAGTCGAAGGCCAGTTTTCGAAGCTCCGTCTCTTCACGATGAATGTAAAAATCGGAGCGCGGATCAACAATAGAGGTTGGATCAAAAACGGTCCTTATTTCCTCCAGGTTTTCTGCGGGGATTAATTTCTGGAATTCAAAACTGACTAGTTGTTTGGCCATGATTTATGGAAAGTTTCTATATTTTTTTGAGGAACCGGGGTTTTCCTTGATCACGCTTCGCATTTAAAGTCAATTGTATCATGAACATATTTATGAAAAAACGTAACTACTCAGGTTAACCGGTTCCAGGTTCAGGGTTCCCGGTTGAAAGCCTTGCTCTTACAGCTGGCTCCATAGTGGCGAAGCCCTGTGGAGCCATGGTGCACGTTGTTCCAAGCTTTTTTAAGCTTGAACCGTGAACCTGGAACTTTGAACCTGAGGAGTTACGAAAAAACATTATTTCGTTAAATGGGAAGCAAGGAAGAATCATCTCACGTTTTCCAATTGTTCCACTCGAATCTTCCCTTCACGAAGCACTACCGGATCCATGCCTGTAAGGTCCACCACGGTGGAAGGTTCGCCGGGATCTAGCTTTCCACCGTCCAGGTACAAGGCCACTTTGTCTCCAAAATCCCGATGGATGAGACCTATCTCTTTGGCCCCTGCTTTGCCGGACATGTTTGCGCTGGTTCCCACCATGGGAAATCCCACTGCCTCCACCATCTTCCTGGTAAATTGACAACCCGGAATCCGAATACCCACCTTCCCCGTTCCGCTCGTGATGACATCCGGGACCATTTTTGATGCCTTGAAGATTAGGGTCAAAGCACCGGGCCAGAAGGCTTCCACAAAAGCCCAGCCCTCCTGAGTGACTTCCTGGGTCAAGGCACAGAGATCATCCACATCTGATATCAAAAGAAGAAGCGGTTTTATGGGAGAACGGCCTTTTAGTTTGTAGATTTTTTTTGCGCATTTGCCGTCAAGGCCGTTGCCGCCCAGGCCGTAAAAAGTTTCCGTGGGGTAGACCACCAGTCCGCCCTCTTCGACCACGGTGGAAACCTGTTTGAAACAGCTTTTCCAATCTTTCTTGCGACTCATGTCAACTTTCAGAATTTCTGACATAGCGACAGCCTATAAAAGAGAAATAGTTTGGTGTGTTTTCGATAACCTGGAGTAATAGAAAACCGTAACCATTCACGTTTTTCTTGGCTTGAGCGCCGCCGGAGGTTAAAACCCATAGCCACTCAGGCTAGTAGAACCGCAGAATATCGAACAACGAACGTTGAATGTCGAAGGTAAACCTTCAAAATTCTGCGGTTCCTTGTTCGGTATTCGTTATTCGATTTTAAAAAGCGTTTCAACTGCGCCCCCGGGGTTACAATCGGAAAATTTTTCCGTGAAAGGTAACGTTGTTTCAAATGGCTCACTCCCTGTGAGTCACCAAAACTATCCCCTGACCCGGCCTCAGATCATAAGAAAAAGGCTGCGGAAGGTAGTCCAGAGGATATTCCGGCGAAACATCCTCTAATGGGGAACGCCCTTGAACATATTGATAGAGATTGTCCGTAGTAAAATTCTGCTTATTATGTATGTCTTTGTTCAGAATAATCAAGGCCTCCTCCGAAGTATGGTTGGAGGCCTTCCACATCAAAAGGACATGAGGATTGCAGTAAGGTAAAACCTGCGTGGGCGCTTCCTCCTGAAAAATTTTGTACTTCTCCTTAATATGGTTAGTACTTTTTATAAAGGTAGACAAATCCACATCTGTTTCTTCCCAATCTTCCGGTCTGCTCTTCACCACATGGGGCCGTTTACGGAAACCTAACTCATACCCCATGGGCATCATGATCCCGGCTGAAAATAAGGCGGAAAAGAGGTAGCGCTGTTTAAGCCCATCCAGGTTACCCTGGAATTCCTGGCATAGCCTTTCCGTATCGTGGCTTTCCGGGAAGCTGATGGATGACACGATCTCGCGCGTAAGATTGTAATGCTCCAACAGCCAGGGAGAATGAAAATCCCACCACTTGGAGCTGTTGAAGATGTAGTCAAAACCGGCCCTGGCAGTTTTCTTCGTGGCTTCAGCGGAACACCCCAAGGTCTCGGCGAAGAAAAAGACCTCCGGATGTAGCGCTCTCGTTTCCTTGATCAGCCTTTCCCAAAAGCTTCCGGGAACCTGGTAAGCCGCATCGCAACGGAACCCTTTGAAACCCAGTCCAATGAGAAATTCAACAACCCGGAAAAAATAAAGGTAGAGACCCTCTTTGTCATTGGTGTTTGAGTGGTCGAATTTTGCCAAATCTCCCCAAACCACCTTCCTGCCGTCCTCATCGCAAGAGGGGTTCACCACCTTTCCCTTGGTTTTCCACTGGAACCACTCCGGGTGTTCCTTCAAAAGATCCGAATCCACCGCGCAGTGGTTGAGCACCAGGTCCACCATCATTCGCAATCCGTTCTTTTCGGCGGACTTCACCGCCTCTTTAACCTGCTCTTCCGGTTTTTTTGCGGAGCCGGAGTCGATAAGCAAAGGATTGAATCGAAAAAAATCCTTGATGGAATACAAGCTTCCCGACATACCTGGATACTGAATAGGATTCACAAATACCCAGTTGAAGCCCATTTCGGCGGCCCTTGCGAAGTGGGGTTCCCAGCTGTTTACTTTTCCCGCAAGGAGTGGAAATAGGTTATAGATGATCATCTTCTCAGGTTTTTTCATCAATTGGTTCCTTTGGAGTGATAGTTGAGTATCAATTTGGTTAGCCGATCACGCGCTTCATTCAGTATGGTGGGAGGATCGGGCCACTGCTCCAGGATGATGGAGCCGGAAAATCCACGCTCTTTTAATCTTTTAATAATTCCGCGCACACCGGTGTCATCCCTTCCCGCCGGCCCTATAAAAATGGGCAGATGGCTGTCGAAGTCGCCGTGATTTTCATGCAAATGAACGTGGATAATGGGCACGTCCTGATTCAGCCGGTCCATGAAAGCCAGGTAATCGTTCCGGGTGAGAGAGCAAAGGTTGGCGTGTCCAAGGTCCAGGCACATTCCAACATGCTTGGTGGGGGTAGGTTTGCACTTTCGAATTTCGTGGAATAGGGTGTTGAATTCTTCCGGTCCGGTAAGTACCGTATTTTCCACGGCAAGTTGCATTCCGGTTTCTGCGGTGGCCTTGATAATGGGAATCAGGGATTGGACATAAGCTTCGATACCCTCTTCGGCATAAAAATGAATATTGAAAAGCTCTGCCCCCAGGTCCCAAGCAGTAGCAATTTCCCGCAGCAAAAGGCTCTGCCCTTCTTCCTCCAATGGGTTGGCCTGCCATGGAGCATGTACGGAGAGCCTCATATGGTTTTCGCCAGCGACCTCCTTGATAAACCGTCTGGTACGTTTACCCATGTCGCCGAAGTCCCAACCAATCCCGTTTTCTTTTTTATCCGGGAACCACTCAAAAGCCTCGAATTGATTTTCCACAGCGTATTCAAAGGGTATGAGAGGCGTTGAGGCGGAGAAGGAAGATTGGTTGCCGATGAGTATTGGTTGTACTTTTTTCATTTAACGTTATAATTTCCCTACATTGGACTAATCCTTACTTATTGATCTTTACGTCCTTTTGCCCCAATTTAATTTCTTCCTTGTATTCTTTCCGGGCTTCATCCAGGATTTTTTTCTTTTGCGGTTCGGTTAGCAAGCCAAGTATTTTTTCATATGGGATTTCCACGGGAAAATAACCAAGATCCAGGTATTTGCGTTTCCCCCCTATAACTTCGTAAAGATTTGTTTGGATCTTTAACCCAACACTCACATCAACAACTTCCACTTCCGTTTTTTTTTCATCTGTTTTCATTAGCAAGGCACGTCTCCTCTTTATGGGTTTTTAATAAAAAAATAGACTACAAGGTACCAAAGAGCATAGAATCCATTGACCCTAAAAATCAAGGGCTGGACCCGATGACTTCAGATAACAGCTCTTTTTCTCCTGGGATGGTGTATTTTCTTTTTCGGGAAAGGCAGCAGTTGGGGATGTCCCGGCCTTGTAAAACCCAGGCAATATCTTTAAAATAAATTCAATATCCTTTAGGGGTTGGCCGATTTGGGCTTGACCCCTTTTTTGTTGCCGGGATAAATTTAAAAATTATTTTTAAGGAGAGTTCATGCTAATTAATAAACCATTGAAAGTCTTTTTCTTATGCCTTTTGTTAAGCCTTTTTGCCTTTGATGATTCCTCGTTTGCCGTGGAAGACCTGGTTGAGTATATGGGAGAGACTGAGGGAGCTTTCGATAGCATAGACAGGTATCCCGCACCCTTGGGGACCATCATCTCCTCCCTGGCAGACCCTAAAAGTTTTGCGAAAATGGTGGGAGATGCCGGGGATTTTAATCCGAAAATGGACCGCTGGGTTCCCGCCGATGACCGAGATATTTCAGGCTCCGAGCTACACTACCTTTTGGGCAAAGAAAGGGCTCCGCGTGTTAAAGGGGTTAAAGCAAAGAATGCACCGCTCTTTTACTACATCCGGATCAACAATTAGGTGCCTCAGTAAAGAAAGGGCACTTCCAAAAACTCTCTTTTTTTAAGAAATCTACCACTAATTCCCCCTTTGTTAAGGGGGTTAGGGGGATGTAAAGAGGGTTTCTGGAAGTGCCCGAAATATTAGCGATAATTGGCGTCAATTCACGCTTCCCTAAGTTCGAGTGCTTTCCTGCAGACCAAGAATATAGACGTACTTGCCTTTGGAATTGTCCCAAACATAGCTCATGATTTTTCCCCGATTACTACCCATTCCATCTGGAACAATGGAGACATGAACCCAGCCGGAATTCGGACCTTTTGCGGGGTTATAGCATTCGCAAATGAGTTGGTCGAAGGGTAGATTGTCTCTAACCCATTCCGCAAGCTTCATAGTGGTTAGTTTTGGTATTTCGATATCGCAAGCTTGGCCTTTTGTATGTTGGCTTGTGCTTCTCCAGGTATCCGGTTTATTTTTCAATGCCCTTTCAAGGAGCTGGCTTCGGAATACACTGTTTGGTGTAAAAGGTCCGAATTTATCCCGAACCGGTTGGAGGATGTTCCGGCAAAGGTAAACGGCTGATTTTAATTGGTTCAGGTTTTTAAACCAATTGTCTATTGCGTTACGATCCGCAGTTTCCGATTTGATAAGCTCATACGCCCTGAAGTTTTTCGATATCTTATCTTGTGGATCACTTTCCATTGTGAAATCGTCCCCTGGTAAATCGACAAGGTTTGCCATCATTCTTTTCCTTCTAAAAGAGTTTTTTTGTACCTGCTTAGCGCACCATTGAGTGTAATTACCCCCCCCTCCTCTGGCTCCCAGGGTCTCTCTGGGAGTCCATACCTGGAGGCTCTGCCTCCAGTGTTTACCACTGAATTGTTTTAACGATAAGTTTGTTAATCTGGGTGAGCTTGAAGCCTAACAATATTATGTACGATACAGAGTCTCGTGGTTTCACATTCCCAGGGAGAGCTCTGGGAACGAGAGGTTGAGTGGTCAGTAGAAATACGACAATAAACTAAACAACAATATTTAAAAAAAAGTTCCTTTTAAAAATGCGTTATGAAATGTTGCGCTCCTTGAGATGCTCTTGGAATCTGCCACCTCCGAAAAATTTAATTGTGGCTTCCTGGCGGGACCGAAGCAACAGATAATTATCGACATCCGAGAGACCAAATTGTGTGGTTTGAATTCCCATGGTAGGGATGCCTATGGTTCGTTTCAAATTGGACAGCTTGATATATGCCTTCGGCATTTAAAGGGCGACTTGATCCTGAAATTTTATTGTAACCTACTGTCTGAATTTTGCCATTTATAAATTGCTGTTTTGGCCTGAGTTCATCTTATGATACGCATGTAGCTATAGTGCCGAAATTCATTTGTTAAAAAGAAAATTTCTCGGGTTAGTATTACATAGCTTAATCTTCAAACTATCGCTAAGGTGTTTGGTATTTAAGAAATTTTCGATGTACTTTCGGTAACTATTGATTGATAACAGATTAATCGTAAAGTCGGAACCAAATAAAACTTTATTTTCTATCTCATAATTTTTTTCTATAATTTCCAAAAAGGAGTGATAATACTTGTCATTTACTCCTGAATAAGATATGTCTGAATATACATTTCCATACCCCTTCATTAACTCAATGATCACCGCTGCCCACTCAGGGTCCCCCCCAAACATTAGTTTTCTGTATGGCATATTCCACCAGCTTTCGGTATACCTTAGTCCTGAATTTTGCCCCCCAAAATGCGCTATGTTTAGCCTGAGTTTACCATATTTGTGAAGGACAGAACTCCATTTTTTGGGGTGAGAGCGTTCAACAGCAGCTTGTGGATCACCAACCTTAAATCCTCCATCACTGCAATGGGATACTATCGGAATTTGATTTTCCTCACAAAAGCTATATAAATGTTCTACTTTTTCTAACTCATCCTTTTCGTTTTCCGGCCATGGGTCAAATCCAAGAGGAGGGTATACTTTAATTCCTAAAAAATAATCTCCACCAATTTTTCTCAAATTTCCCTGAAAACATCCAAATTTCCCACTAAGTCCTTCTAATGTTCCAGTATAAGGCTCATTTGCATTGCCCACAAAATACTTTTCTAACAATAGTGGGAGGTCTGTACTTTCATGTGATTTACGTTTCTTTGTTTTGAGATAACAATAACGTGTGTTCAAGCCTAAAAATGGAAGTGCCATTAATTTCCTCTTTTTGGGACCATATTTATCTAAAATTGAATCGCGATTTGAGGTGGTTAACCTTCTCAAGTCCAGCCGCCACTGTTTTTTTGCTCCTATTTGCCTTCCCCATTTACTAACTTCCGAGAATTCTTTTATACATTCATCATATTCAACGCCTCGCACGGTATTAGCATAATCAGCAATTCCGTTTAAGACATCAAGAATCTGTGGTATGATCGATTTAGGTGTAAACGGATAATATATTTTTTCAGCTTCTTCATCCGCCCAAAAATCCATCAACAACGGGGCAATGGTTAACCCTTTGAATTCCTTTTCACCAATTGAAATTGGGTTTGGGAAATCGTCCTCCATGGCCATTAGAATTCTGGAAACATTTCTCTCCATAATTGATAAATGGTTTAAAAACTTTCTTCCAATGCCACCTCCGAAGAAGGGGGCTAATAAACCAACGGTCCCACCTATAACTGCGCCACCAGCCATGGCAAATACAGGATTATGCGGTATTTTAAGAAACCTTTTTAAAAACGCGTATAAAGACGGATGGCTAAGGTTCATTGTATGGCAATGTATATCAAAAAAGGTGTTCTCTAATGATTCAGTATCAATAAGCATATTATCCTCCAAATTTATTAATAATTTTCAAGAACTTTTTTCTCAACAGGTTCTGTTTGCCGTTAAACATTGTGTAATCTTCATCTCCTTTGAAAATCTTTCCCAAAACGACTGGGTTGCCATCCCGTGAACATGCATCACAGCTAATTCCTCAAGAGTGCTAAAACCGTGCCAAATGAAAATACAACATTAGGGCAAACGGAAGAAAAATCTTATTTTTCACCTGGTTAAGGCATGAATGTCTGGGGAAAAATAAAGGAAAATGACAAAAGATAAGGGAGTTCGGTGTTTCTAAGCCATATTTTTTAAAATATCTCAGTAACCTACTGAAAAATAAGGAATATAGAAGGAGGCAAGTGTATCCGACCTTTTTATGAAATTTCCTGTAACTATATGAATTCAAAGAATTTATCGTGAGAACGAAGATATACCCGTGGTTTTTGAAGAGGGGAAAAACTGGATTGCAAAATGCACTTGAAGTGCAAGGTGCAATTTTTAAATTGCAATTTGCATATTGGGAAAGTAAAATTTAGTCAAAGATATTTAACTACTCAGGTTACCCGGTTCAAAGTTCAGGGTTCCTCGTTGAAAGCCTTCAACCTTTTGATTCTCTTTTATTGAGAATGCATATTTAGCTTCGCACTGCACAATCATCGGAACACCCGGCAGGTAGTAAAAAAATATGGATTTTTTTATCAGACCCGCAACTCATAAAGATATCAATGGACTAGCTGATTTGCTGGAAGAGTTATTTGAAATTGAGGAAGACTTTTTGATTGATAGGCAAAAGCAGGAAAATGGCTTGAAGCTAATGGTTGAGAGCCAAAAGGATTGTGTTTTAGTGGCTGAGCATGAATCCAATGTGATAGGAATGTGTTCCGTTCAAGTCCTGATTTCAACAGCTGAAGGCGGCCATGTGGGCCTAGTGGAAGATATGGTGGTAAGCAGGAAATACTCAGGAAGTGGAATCGGCAAAGAATTGCTTCGGAGTATAGAGATATGGGCTAGAAAACGAGGCTTAATACGATTGCAGTTGCTTGCGGACAAAGACAACACCGCTGCATTAAATTTTTATGCAAAAAGGGGTTGGTCTAAGACTAAGTTGGTGGGATTGAGAAAAGTGATTGAGAAAAGCTAGGCAAAAATATTTGAAATTTAAAACTTTTTAACCGCGAATTTACGCGAATAAAACCATAAAACCAACAGATACAAAGTAGGTTGTTTTTTTGGTTTTTCTTTATTCGCGTTCATTCGCGATTCAATGTCTTTGATTGTAAAAGATTGTGAGGTATATGGTAGAATGATCGATAATTTCTTGAGTAATTTTCCATTAAAAAAGGAGGAACCATGAAAAGAAATATGCTGATTTTGGGATTATTTTTATCACTAACCTTCTCCGCTGCAGTGGCTAACGCCTCCGCCACCTATTTTAAATCCGATAAAGAGAGGGACGCATACGATAATTTAAAGATCGGAATGGATTACGCCGCCCAGGGAAATTACGAAAAAGCCATAGAACTGTTGAAAAAGGCCAACGAACTCAATCCTTCATCGGATGTGGATTACAACCTTGGAATGGTGTACAGGGACATGAAGGATTATGAGAACTCGGCAAAATATTTTGGCAAGGTATACGAGAAAACGCCGGATGACATGAATTTGAATTACTATTACGGCCTCGTATTGCTTGAACAAAAAAAATATAAAGAGGCCCTGCCCAAGTTCGAGTTTATTCTCTCAAAAGAACCTGAAGCGGAACCTATCAAAGAACTTGCTGAAAAGGCAAGAAAAGGTCTCGCGGAATAGTTAGTCCAGACAAATGGGGCACGTTACCGATGACTTATGTCGTATCTCACCGGTTTTTATCCTTTTACATGTCTCAATTTTTAAAGGGAACAAGTGGTCGGGACGACTGGATTTGAACCAGCCACAAGAAATATCCTTTAAAAACGGATACTTAGAAACTCCATTTCTCTCTCGTACCAAACCCATACGAAACTGGATTTTACCTGAATATTTTTTCTGAGAGCAGCCTTAACCTCAACCGTTCTTTCTGTTGACCTATGGCAGGGAAAAGCACAAAGAAGGCTGGATTCGATCAGGGGGGAGAATTGAAAATTGGCGGCCTTCGGCCCAGGCTTCGTCCTGAAAGCCATACTTTTTGACATCAAAGCCATATTTTGTTATGTTTCTTTACAATCTCGATTGAGAATTAGCCGGGAATTGAACCTTCGCAGAACTATGCCCCTTCCAAAAACCAAATTGGGATGGGCATAACACGCCTAAACCTTCATGGGGGGAAATAATGTCGCTAAAAGAGAAAATTTCAAAGTATCAAATTTTTGATGAATTAAGTCCACTGGAGTTAGAGGAAATTGCGCTTTTATGCGAGGAAAAGCAATTTAACCGGGGTGAGGTTATTATAGAAGAAGATAGTAAAGGGGTGGATATGTATATTATTTTGGACGGAAGGGTAACGGTTGAGATAAAATCTTATTCCGCGCATCCTGAGGAAGTTTCAAGCCAGCGATTGACTACGCTTCGGGAGGGAGATATCATCGGTGAAATATCCTTTTTGGAAGGAAAAAGAAGAAGCGCCGGCGCCGTTGCTGTGGATAATATCTCCGCGCTCAGGATTGAAGGAGAAAAATTGTACGGGCTGTTCGACAAAAACCCCCGCCTTGGCTATGTAGTCATGCGAAATATCGGCCGTATTTTAGCTCAAAGGCTTTGCGACATTAATTTCCGGTGGAGAGACAATATTTAG
>JAJDAS010000650.1 GCA_029261755.1 Nitrospinia bacterium | reverse complement strand
TGGCTTGGATAAAGCGCCAAATGACTACCTTCTGCTATTCAACCTGGCCGGAATCTATTCGTCGAAAAAGGAATACGAGCGTGCCGAAAAACTTTATTTGTCCACCCTAAAGGTTCTACCCGATTTTAAAGAGGCCATGATGAACCTGGGAATTGTCTACAAGGAAATGGAGCAATATGAGAAAGCACTCCACTGGTTGAGTAAACTTATCCAACGGAATCCTAAGTCGGAACTGGGCCGCATCAATTTGGCTATGTTGCACAAAAAAATGGGGGATTTGAACGCCGCTGAAGAGCAGTTGGTCCACGCCATTAGATTGAACCCTTCAAACGCACTCACCTACAATATTCTCGGTTCCATATATTTCATGAAATCGGATTTTGCCCAGGCAAAAAAAGTACTTCAAAAATCAATGGAACTCAACCTCCAACTCCCTGAAATCAAGCATAACCTGGAAGTCGTCAAAAAAGCGGAAATGGAAAACAGAAAAAAGGGAGAGAAACCGTAGGAGAAAGGTATATTTTCTGTAACCGTTCACATGATAAATTTGTGCAAATAATTCTAAATTGTATATTTTTAATTTTAAATTTCCAATCTAAAATTTCCAATTTCTAATATTTTTTCCTATCCCATATATGACTACTTACACCACTCACAACGCCGAAGAAACGCTAAAGATTGGAAAGGACATCGGAAACGGATTGGAAGCTGGCGATACCGTCTGCATCCACGGTGATCTGGGAGCTGGAAAAACCTGCCTGGTCCAGGGGATTGCCCGGGGGCTGGGAGTGAGCGAAAATGAATATGTTCGGAGCCCCACTTTCACCATCCTTCACTCCCATCCGGGAAGGTTGACTCTGCACCATTTTGATTTTTACAGGCTTTCCGGGCCGGGTGAGATCGAGGATTTGGGGTTGGATGAATTTTTGCAAGGGGACGGCGTATGCGCCGTGGAATGGCCGGAAAGATTGGGGCCTCTGTCACCCGAAAAACGCATTGAGGTGCGGATTATCCAAGTCTCGGATACCCGGAGGGACATCACGATCAATCATTTAACCACTAAAAAAGAAGGCTAACGCTTCAAAAAAATATTTTTTTAAACCACTAATATTCACTAATTTATTAAGATTTTTTACAAAGAGTTACAGAGAAAAGCTGAAGAGGAAACCCCTAATTAAAAAAGATATTTCTTTTTTTCTTTCTCTTTAACTCTTTTGCTCTTTGTGAAATTTTGTTTGCTTTTGATTTAAAGGGAGAAAAACCATGCGTCAGCTTGACAAGAAAAGGAAATTGTTAAACATTTGCCTACCGGGACTTGTTCTAATTTTTCTTACCGGATGCGCGCCGCAAATGCAACAAGCCACTACCCCTCAATTCCCATTGACTCCCCAGGCGCAGCTACAATCGGAGGCCGGATTTCAATATCAACCTGACTCCCGGCAACGAAATCCAAAAAAAACCTACCAACAGCATGCACACATTTCTCCATCCCCCACCCCTTATGCAAAATCGGGAAATGTAGAAGAGCGGCTGCTCAGGGAATTCAAGAGTTGGGAAGGCACTCCCCACAAGCTTGGCGGAACAGGACGCAGTGGCATTGACTGCTCGGCCTTTACCCAGAGGATGTACGAGAATGTTTTCCATATGGACCTGCCTCGCACCACCTCACAACAATCCAGAGTGGGCCGACCCATAACTCGTGGAGTGCTCCAGGCAGGAGATCTGGTCTTCTTCCGGCAACCGGACCACGTTGGGATCTATTTGAGCCACAATGAATTCATCCACGCTTCCAAAAAACGGGGAGTCATCAAGTCCGAAATTTCACCGGTTTATTGGGAAGGGAAGTATCGGACCGCCCGGCGGGTACTCTCGGAAAAAAAGGAAACCGCGACTGTAAAGCCTGTAAGGCAGGAAACCATTGTGTCCACACAATACGGGAAGGCTTCCTACTATTCCTCCGCGCTCCATGGAAGGCAAACAGCTAATGGAGAACGTTATAACCAGTACAAGTTCACTGCGGCCCATAAAAAACTGCCCTTTGGCTCCCTTTGCAGGATAACCAATTTGAATAACGGGAAAACGGTGAAGGTGCGCATCAACGACCGCGGACCCTTTGTGAAAGGCCGGATTGTAGACTTGTCCTATGTTGCCATGCAGCAGTTAGGGGCCATCCGTGCGGGCGTCATTGACGTAAAACTGGAGGTTTTGAATTAAAAAACTGACCCCGGTAATTTCCATTGTTCAAGAAAAGCTTCATAGACCATTTTCATCTTAGGAAGGCAGGAAATGCAGGAAGATTATTTATAGTCTTTGTTCTTTTCAGGTTTTTCCTGGTTTCCTGCATTCCTAAGCGATTTTTTTTGTAAGAGATAAACTGTTAGAGCTTGCGGATAAGTAACTATGCATTAATCGTCTCTTTTATTGTTATTTACTCTCATCAGTTGGTCATGCGGCCTTCCTTACATCTATGCCAATCTCATCAAGAAATTCCGGCGCAAAATCAGCTCCATTTGGCCATTCTATCGTTTTTGTTTCCGGGTTTACCCGAACTTCCTTAAAAAAAGCAACGTCTTTTAAAGGTTCAAATATTTCGCCATATAATTCTTTTTTTAAATCAACATCTTTAACCGCACCATTGTTAAAAGTCAGACGTAAACAATAACTTTTTAGGTATGAAACTTTGTCAACATGCAAAAACATTATGCTGTCCCCTATTTTAATGGTTCAATTCGATTAAGTTTTTTGCGATTTCTGGCTAATTCCCAGTTCACCATCAACTCATCTTTATGTTTTTCCGACCACTCAAACAGCATTCGTAACGCTCTTCGTGACATTCTTCCTTGAACTATCCCCGTTTGAATTTCAATTGACACTTCTTGGTCTTGATAAATAGCATGAAAATGTGGCGGATTGTGTTCATTGTAATTCATCGATACAGCAATACCAAAAAACTTGGATATTAAAGGCATGTTTTTTCTTTGTTGGATTCCATGGTTGTGTGCCGAATGACACCCGGCATCTTACTGCCAATGCTGGATATTTTGACACAGGTATTGGACGAAATCCATACTCATCTGGATGTGGGCGACGAGCAGTGGAAGGGAAGGATGGATGCGTAGTTTTTCAAATCTCTCTTGCTTTCCCTGCTTTATATTCAGCAAGCGCTTCTTCAGCAAGAGCATCAAGCTTACCAGATGCCGCATCGGCTTCGATTTGTGCGTCCCAGGCGTCTGCATCGAAATTGGCATACCAGCGTAGGATTTCCGCCAATTCCTTTGGGGAAAATCCTTCTATCTCTTTTTCTATCGCTTCTACTGTTGTCATTTTTTTACCTCCGTTAACTTGATCCGCCCCCAGCAAAGCTTGTTTAAAGATTTTCTGAGTTCAATTGCGCTACAACATCACGGGCAATACGCTCACTATAGCCATGAATCTTCCAGTGACCTGGACTCCAACCCTTCATAAAGCGATGAAAGTCGGTCCAGGCGACCGGGAATAAGGCACGCCAATCCTGCTCGATATCTGTTAGATCGATGGGTAACTTCCGCTTAGTCAGCGCCTCTTTGAGCTGAACAAAATACCAATCCAACAATCCCTCTTCATAGCGCTCGCAATCTTCTTCATAGAGACAGCTGCCAATAAAATAGGCCACATCCTTAATGCCGCAGCCACCACCGACGTATTGAAAATCCACCGCTGCAACCTGCTGCCCATCTGAAGAAAAACAAAAGTTAGCAAGCTTAGCATCACCATGAACAAAGGTTTGATAAGGACTTGCGCGTAGTTTTTGGTCGATCTGGTGCGCGGCCTGTTTGAGTTCAACATCCTCCAACACCTCAAGTTCATTGGGACGAGTATCGAGATGCCAATAAGTACCCACGGGCCAAAGCCCTGCCGGCTTTTTACCCATAAAGATGGCATGCAAGTTCGCCAACCATTTCAGGCAGGCCTGCATCTCTTTCATGGAGGCCGATTGTTTGCGAACCGGAAAACCACTGGCATCCAGATCCTCAAACACCATAAGAAACTCGTCCTTAGATGATTCAAGGACAAAGCTATGGGGGATGGTGCAGCTGTCATCACAGAGTTCAGCCCAGTCGCGGTACCAGGCAGTTTCTACCTGGTAGGATCGGATCTTACGTTGATGAGAAAGATCAGTATTCCAGCCACGGGGATGCAAACTTTGATCTGGCAGTTTGACATGTTTGATTACAACGGTGTTTTTATTACCGCCCTTTAGGCCATAGCGCATGATCTTGCCGTAACCACTCCAGAGTGTTTGGATATCTTCAATCTTGAAGATCTCAGTCCCAACCGTTCTACGAGTAATGTCTTGAAAATTTTCGTTCATGCTTGATTGCAATTAGAGTGATTGGAATAAAGCAATGTTGATCATCATAGGCTTTTCGTATATGCATTCGGGATTATTGTGTAAACCTTCAAGAGGTTTAAAATCTTCCGCATACAATCTACACTTCATGATTAATTTTAACACCATTGTAACCGGCCGCTGAACCAGTTTTGAGCTTAAGATGTTTTCACCAAAACCAGATAACTTGAAACCTGCGGCGATATGCGGTCCAGTTGATAAATTTGTTATACCCCCGAATCCTCAACATCAGAGACTGTAACCGGCGGCACAACATTTAGCCATGCCTTGCCTGCTGCATGTGTGATTGCTTTATCAAGCTTTCCTTCCTCTACGTCTTTAAATACTTGCTCATGATTGCCAAATGAGAATGACAAAACAATTGAAAAAACCTGTTTTTTAGTTTCTTGATCGCAAGACTCCAACATATCCATGGCAATGTATGTGGCACTTACAATTCGCTCCCAAACTGTGATTTCCCTTTCAGGTCTTAAATCTCGCTGAAAGTTCTCAATTGTTTCTTCGAGTATAATTGTGAAAACATCTCTTGTTGCGAACCATACATTTTGAATTCTCACTAATAGTGCATCTGGCAGATCATGATGCCTTATAGGCCCTTTTGTCAGTCCTCCATTTGGTTTGCCCGTACTTTCTTTGATAATAAAACAAGTTTGGCAAGCATAGCGATGTTATCGTGTAGTTGTGGGCGTACAACACGCAATATTTCAAGTGCATTTGTGTTTATATCTTTGGGATTTCCAATTATTGCGAATAAATCAGCTAAGGCTGGATTAAATTTTAAAACTTCGGATTTTGTGACATCTAGCCAAACTGGAATGAGCCTAGTGTTTTCTTCGACAAATCTATTTATGAGACCGCTTAGTTCATAAGCTGGCCAAGGTTTTCCAATAAAGGACTTGCTGATTATAACAACTCCAAAACGACATTTAGCCAGACCCTCAGCTATTTTTTCTGATAATCGGTCACCTGGTACTAATACAAAATTGTCATACCAAGTCCTCACCGCAAGCTCTTTGAGGCTGTTTGCCAAAGGATCAACAAAATTCTTTTTGTCCTCACCTGCGTGAGAAATAAATACGTCCCAAGATTTCATTTTTTTGAAGATATTTTAGGG
>JAJDAS010000649.1 GCA_029261755.1 Nitrospinia bacterium | reverse complement strand
GCCAATTAAAAATTGTACTTAGCCTCTAAAAAGAAGCGGTCGTTATCTTTATAGGCCTCCATCACCAGGTAATCCTTCCCGCTATAAAAATTTAAGATTCCGCATGTGAGGGTAAAGCCATCGTACAGGTCATAACCGGCTGAATAACGCTGAATATTCCCTTGGTAGGCTCCTCCGATGGTTACAATGGTAGCCAGTGCAATAAGGTGTAGGCGCTGCCGCATGAAATCCCCCCTGTAAGTGATAAGATACTGGGTTAAGTCCTGCTGGGCATAATCCGGGGCCTGTTTTAGAGTGGAGTCAAAATCATTAATATGCTGATTTAAAACCTCTAATGTAATAGTCGTATCCGTAATCCCGGAATATTCCAGTCCGAACATGGTATCCAACCGTGAATGAGTTTTCCCGGGGCGGTTAGCAAATCTAAACCCTTCTTTAAAAGCGGCCTCGGCTTTAAACAACCAACTGCCATACACAAAATTTATTGCCGTTCCCCCCATATTGATGGAAGGGTAAAGTAAACCCATGGTTGTTCCCTGAACATCCACGTAGGGGGTATCATCAAAATAATGGGCGTAAAAAAAACCAATATCCCATCCGTGAAAAGCGCCTGTGAGGGCAAGTCCATACTCCGTATTCTTAAAACTGGTTGACGGTTTCCTTGCACCGGGGGGCTGTTGACTGGAAGGATAGAAATCGCTGTTATAAACGGGGTCCTTGTTGAGAAAAACTTCATGTACCGCTACTCCCATTAGATGCCAATTCCCGTAATAATAATCAAGGCGGGACATTGCCACTGGCAGCCGTAAATCTTCTATATCAACCAACCCAGGTTCGCGATTATCAAAGGGGTTCAGCACATCAACAGCGCGGACATAGTCGGCGAATCCCCATACAACTACCTGTCTCCCGATTTTCACATCCAGGTTGGAAATAGGGGATCCGCTGAGGTACAGTTCGCGCAGTTCGGCGTCCTGCTCGTATAAATTGATAACCTCGTTGCTGAAACCCTTGCGGCCTTTGATCAAGTAGGAGGAGTCGTAGTTTACCTGGCCACTGACAAAACCTTTCCATTTGTTGGGGAGTGTGACAGGGACTTCAAGGTGAAGCGTTGTTCGCAGTTTTGAGAGACCGCGATAGTCCGGTTGGCCCGGATCGGGAGCTTTATGGGCATAGTTGTATGATGAGTCCAGGCGAAGAAATCCATCGAGCCCCCACCATGACGCTTGTTCCTCTTTGCTTTCTAAAGTTTTCGCCCCGGTATCGCCCATATCGTCAAATCCCGAAAGGGCATCTTCCACCTCACCTCCTTCCGTGGGTTTATCGCCAACATCAGGCATGTCATCAAAACCGGAAAGGACGTCTTCTACATCTTCCGTACTTTTCTTCTTGGCCTCCTGAGCGGAGCAATAATCACCAAGCGTTGCGAGGCTTAGGAAAAGGACGAAACTGGCTATTAGAATGTGGGAATTAAGTATAGGCATGCGGTTTTTTTGCTCATTTCTTTTTTTCAATCTTTTTCACATCTTTTATTGCTTTCAAGAAGTGCTTTTCCACGGGAGACGAGTCATTGAGATGGTTGGCGCGATATTTTTCATATTCCGTGCGTGCTTTTTCAATGGCCTGATCATGGCTTATTTTTCCGGCGTGGGTGAGAATGTCACGTTCACTCACGCGTAGGAAATTATCCAACTTTTCGATCCAGCCACTCATATACATGGGTTTCCGGTTCAATGCCTGCAACTCGGCAAATTCAAGATAGAAAGTGACGATGCGATTCAGAATATTCAACTCCTCTTCGTTCAAATAGTTCTTGGCGATTTCCGTATCCGTTTGGCGCGGTTTGTCACCTACCCAGGAGGTCAACCCCATATGCGGCTTGTCTGCGTCCGCACGGGCTGCCACAATTTCCGCTGCCGTATGGCCATGCGCAGCCCAGTGCATCTTGTTTTGAACAACCGCAAAAAAATTATGGGAAAGATCGGTGTTAGGATCATAGTCAATACTGGTGGCATAAATATCGAGTACTTTGCGCCAAAAAACCTTTTCCGATGAGCGGATATCCCGTATCCGGCCGAGCAGTTCATCGAAATAGTTTCCACCGCCTGACTGCTTGAGCCGGTGGTCATCCAAGGTGAAGCCCTTGATAATGTATTCCCGAAGGCGTTGCGTTGCCCAAATCCTAAACTGGGTGCCCCTATGGGAGTGGACTCGGTAGCCAACGGAAATAATTACGTCCAGGTTGAAGTAGTCCACATTGTAGGTTTTACCGTCTTCGGCAGTTGTTGCAAAATTTGCAACAACTGCTTCCCGGGAGAGTTCCCCCTCTTTAAAAATATTCCGAATATGCCTGGAAATCACGGACTTATCTCTCTGAAAAAGCTCTGCCATCTGGTTGAGAGATAGCCAGACGGTCTCATGCGTCAATTGCACCTGAACGCGGGTCTCTCCGTCCTCGGTTTGATAGATCAATATGTCCGATTTTTGGTTTGGCGGATTCTTCGCCATTTACATCCCTTTTTCTAATTGGCGAACCGTAAAAAAGGCGTCATCAAGATCCTGATTGAACTTTACATCGCTGTTACGAAGAATGGTGGAATGAACCTTGGCTTTTCCCTCTTTCGTAACCATCTGGGCTTCAGTGGCAATCCATATGCCGTCTATTTTTTCCAGTGCATTGACTTTCCTGTATTTCAGCCTTTTGCTTTTATAAACCCAGCTTACAGAGCGGATTACCACATCGTTATCCTGGCGGACAAATACAATAGACTTGGAATAACCCGTCTCCTTTGCTGTGTCATCGGTTTTGGGAACAACCTCTACCTGCCAAACTTTTGCGCCGTCGATTTCCAGCTCTTTCATTAGTTTGTAGTCAAAATCACCAATATCCCGTTTGGACATATCCGAATAGTTAAAATCGGATCCCATAAAACTGCCGTTCTTATCACCACCGGCAATGCGTTTAGTCTTGCGCAAAGCAGGGAGGTAGAGCCATTGGTCATCGTCTTTACCATTTTCATCATAATCAAAGGTTAGAAAACCGGTGTCCTTGACGTCTGCGGGCTCAAGAAAAAACATGACCGAATGGGTGTCTTTGCCAAAGTCTTTTGTGTAAGAACGTATCTTTCGTATCCTTTTGTTTCCTTTTTTATCAATGAGGATCATCTCCATATCGGCAGTCTGTTTATCCCCGTCATCCCGGGCATTAACCCTTTCCATGATCTCCAATCCAGTTATTGCCAAGGCCGGACTCGCAAAGCCAAAGGCCAGGAAAACCATTAACATTGGTGATATTTTTTTTAATACTTTCATTGATTTCCTCCTTCAGGAAAGATGGAATGATGGAGTATTGGAGTACTGGAGTAAGGGGAAACTGGAGTATTGGAATAAAAAGACCGCTCTACCCCTCCATCCTTCTGTTTTGCTCTTTTCATCACTCCCATACTCCATCACTCCGTTTTTGTCCTTTACCGGGCTCCTAACTCTCGTCTGGCTTCCCGTGTGATAGTTGTTATCTTTATATTCTCAAACCACAAATAAATGAGTCCGGGCAGGATATTGGTCACGAACATGACGGCATGCATGGCAATGGCCATGGAAAGAGCCAGTTCGCCGCCTATCCCATAAAAGGAAAGAGCAATAACGGTTGCCGCATGATAAGGTCCGATATTCGCCGGTGCCGGGATCATGAATCCCATCGCCTGTGCTAAAAGAATCACTACCGGAGTTAAAAACTGGATATTCTCCATTCCAAAGGCCTTTAAGACAAGGAGTATGGAGCATGCAGTCAATCCCCAAAATGTAAAACTCAAAAAAATAATTATCAACAGGTAACGGTTTTGGTTCAGAACCGCGAACCCTTCCCAAAACAGTGTAATAATTTCCCCAGTGGATGCCTTATATCTCTTCGGCGCAATACGTTCGGCCATACGTGAAAAGGCCTCTATGAATTTTTTGTTTTTTCGGAAAAGAAATAAAACAATGGCAAACGAAAGGACCAAGGCGGAAAGAACACTTCCTGACTTTTTAAATAATTCCCAGTATGCGCCTTTATCCGGGGGGGGATCCATGCCTAAAAAAACTACTAAAGCGATAACGGCCAGCGTTGCTAAATCCATTACCCGTATAAGCGCTACGGTCCCCAAGGCAGTGCTTTTGCTGAGGGATTCTTTTTTACCCAAAAGCCAAGCCTGGACAAAGCCTCCGATCCTGCCGGGTATCACATTATTGCACGTGTAAGCCGCAAAAGCAGCCAGGGACATATTGTAAAAAGAAATTTTCTTGTACGCGCCATAAAAAAAACGCCACTTGAATACGCGAAAATACAAAAGGAAGACATCCAGCACCGCAGCAGCCAGAATCAATCTCCAGTCCGCCTCTGCAAAGGCTGATACCACGGCGCTAAAATCGTAACTGATAATTGCCCATACGGAAAAAAATAACAAAACTATCAGGCTAATCCACATGGCGCAGTTCCTTGGAGTGATGGAGTGATGGAGTGGGGGAACATTGGAACATTGGAACATTGGAATAATGGAATAATGGAATAATGGAATGATGGAATGATGGAATGATGGAACATTGGAATGTTGGAGTATTGAGTTATATTATCACGTTCAGAAAATTGTGTTTTCCGCCTACCAGTGCGCCGTACGCAGACAGGCGTAAATTTTTTAAACGTTTCCTGGAGTGGAATGTTGGAATTTACCTTCAAATCTCGTAACCGTTCACAGGCCCGAAGGGCCGAAAGCGTATAGCCGGGGGTTTCAACCCCATAAGCGCTAAGTTAATTGGAAATTGGAGATTGTAAGTTAAATAAATGCAGATTTTTGAGCACTTTTCAATTTTCATTAAGAAATCCAGTCAAATTTCAGGGTTTGGGGGGACAAATTTAAAATTTCCAATTAAAACCACCAGGGTTCAAAACAACTTAGCGCTTATGGGTTTCAACCCCCGGAACAAGAACCAACAGAGACCAGCGACGAAGGGGCGAAAGAAAAAGGCTCTACGCGAGAGCGCTTGTTGGTAGCGGCTTCTTTCGCCTCTTCGGGGTTGGCCTCTGTTGGTGTTTCCCAACGGGTGGCGCCAACCGTATCGAAATTTCAAAGTTTCGCTGGTAAAGCTCTAATAAAATCATTGAAAATTAAAAATTGAAGGCTGCTGGTAACATCGGTAGAGCTTTCGGATGGATTGTTTGGTTTTTCAAATTTACACAATCAAAAAACTTAAATACTTATCTCTCCCACGAAATACACGAAAAATCACGAAAGAAATTCTTTTTTTCGTGTCCTTTCGTGTATTTCGTGGGAGAGGTTTTGGGTTTCCGAAATGTTTCCCTAGTAGTTCTCTCAAAAAAAATCGCCACCGCCTTCGGCGGTAAAGGGTAAAAGGGGAGAGGGTTAGTTGAAAGTCCTGGAGCAACGAAATACCGTGTAGTTGATCCTGTAGTCCGGGTAGAAGTAGTCGCGGGCCGCGCAACTGGCGACAGATTGCCCGTCTTCATCATACCAACAGCCGCCACGATAAACAGGTCCTAATTTATCAGGCTTAAAATCCGTACGTTCTTCCTTGGAGTGATAATCCGTACAGGTCCATTCATCCACGTTGCCGCCCATATCCACCAGGCCATAATCCGGAGTATTGCCTTGCGGGAAAATCCCCACAGGGGAAGTTTTTCCTATTCCCGTCTTTTGATAATTACACCGGTCTTCCTCCCACTCCCCCCATGGGTACTTCCTCTTACCTTTCCCGGCAGCCGCAGCCTGCCACTCCTGTTCCGTGGGGAGCCGGTATTGGTATTCGTCTTGTCTTGCTGAAGTCAGCCAGCGGCAAAAGGCGCCCGCCTCGTACCAGGAAACACCCACCACCGGGGAATTGGGGCAACGCCACTTTCGATCATGCCAGTATCGGGGGTATTCATATTTTTCCTCTTGCAACCATTTCCACCCCTCCTTGCTCCAGTATTCTTCCTTTTTATACCCATCCCCCCGGATAAACTTCGCAAACCATCGGTTCGTCACCGGGTATTTCCCCATCTCGAAGGTTTTGATATTTTGGGAGCCCAACTCTTCCAGTTCATAGTTTCCACCCTTTATTTTTACGAACTCCTCCAGGTCCCTGGGGTCTCCCAGCCAGCCCAGGATTTCGCCCGCGTCCGCCCTTATTTTCGGGTCCGGTTCCAAATCAAAAATTTCCAGCAGCCGGTCCCTGGCCGCAGAAGCCGCGCCTTCATCCCTTCTGTCCTCATGGATATCCAGGAGGGAGCGGGCCGCCAGTCGCCACCGTCTGTATGGCGGCTGGTCCTTTTTACCCAGTTCCGTTTCAACGATCCTGTTGGCTTGGCCCTTGCTCTGAATGCTTAGATAGCCGATATATAGCTCCAGGGCCTCTTCATACCACGGATTTCCCCAATACCCATCCACAGGCTCCTCGTAGTCGGTGATGTATACAGCGGCCAAAAACTCCTGGAAAGAGAGGTGCCAGAATTCGTATTGCCCTTTTTCAAACCGGAGAAGGCCGCAGTCCTGTTCAATGGAATCAAATCGGTTCCCTAACCCCCGCTTGTAGAATTTTTCCTCCTCCTCTTTTTCCCTGGGATAAACCGATTCTAAAACTTTTAATGCGAACCGCCTGTCAAAAGCCCTGGTCTCTTTTTTATGGGTTTCAAAGGCCAGGGTCATTAAAAAATCGCTCACTCTTTCCTTGTCTCCAAACCGCCTGTAAATCAGATTCTCCACAAACTTCTTGTACAATTCCGCCCTTTGTTCGGGCAGCTTGCGTCCATCGTGGTAAAGGATGCAGATGGCGGTAAGCATCAGGGGTGTTTCTATTAATTGAGCTATTCCAGCGTGGGACCTGATTTCCCCCATCATTTCCTGGGCGGTCTTTCCGCTCAAAATAGTTTCATCCGCATAAATGTATTGAAACCAGTTCTGGATAAATTTTTCCACCTGTTCCATATTCAAGGGATGAATTTCAGCCCGCCTTTCACCAAAACGGCTCATCACGGATGCGTCTATTCCGTGGGGCCTGCCCGCCAAAACTATTTTATTATTTTCATACCTGGTTCCCAGGTCCGCCAGCGAGTTGACAATCACTTCCCTGCCCCCCGGGTTGACCTCGTCAAGACCGTCTATGAGGAATAAAACCTTGCCTGCTTGGCAAAAACTTTTAAGGATTTCCAGGGTGAGTCCGCTTGCGGTGGATTGGAAATAGGAATCCAGGAGCTTTTCAGCCGGAGAATGGGCGGCCCCCTTTATATCTTTTAAAAATACGAGGATCGGCAGATAGCCTTCAAAAGCCTTCGCCGCCGTCCCTTGTATAACGGTATAGGCAAGGTGCTTCAGCAAAGTGGTTTTCCCGGAACCGGCCTGTCCCTCTACAAGAAGGGCGTCATGGGCAGCGGCAAGCTCTTCTATATCTGCGGGTTTACGATCTTCTTTACCAGGATCTTTCCCGTCTTTTTCTATTATGGGATCGGTATATAGCGGTATAAAAATTTCAGGGAGCTTTACCTGTATCACGCGCCCCCTCTCCAACAGGTTCTTGAGATCCATATGGAGACAATGGGCAATGAGCCATTTTTTATAGGCTTCGGGTATATGCAAGACAGGGGGAGGGCAAGAGGACGGTTCCTTGGGTTTGTCTTGCAAAGCCGCGTTTTCCGCGATCCAGCTCTCTATATGTTTTCGGAATTTTTCCCGGAAAATATCGGGGGTTTCAAAAGAGCCGAATAAAAGGAGTCTTTCCTTCTCGATCTTTTCTCTCAATTCAAAAACTTTACGAAGCTGGGGATCGTTGAACTCATGAGGGGAAGAAATGTTCACATCCTTGAAGTAGAAAAGGATGTGGGGTTTTTTCATGGATTTCCAGGAGTCGAAAGCCAGGAAAAATTCTTCCGTGGTCCCGGAATCCTCTTTGCCGGAGGGGGTTCCTATACGTTTATTAAAGATGCATACAAAGATATCGCATTCTTTAACCAGCTTGTTGATGATTTCCTGGGGCCGTCCGGCGGAGGGGAATGCGTCCTCCCAACCCAGGACACGGAAGGCCAGGGAAAATCTTTGGCATAAAGGACTTTTGTTAAGCGCGTCGCAGATCTCCCGGACGATATTCCGCTCCTCGGGAACATCCCCGGGTGAGGCGATGAAGACATTGAGTAGATGGATTTTTTTCATAATTAAAACCTCTTCGCAAAAGCCACCATCCGGGCCTGCACCGGCGGAGCTATGGCATTCGGTTAAGAGAAATTGATAAAATCTTTAAAAACGATTGAAAATTGGAAATTTACTATTGGAAATTTTAAATTGGCATTCCTTCATATCGTTCATACTACTATCTGTGCCGTTCGTCTGTTTTGGCGGCTATGATTTGCTTTTGTTTGTAAGGGTTTAGTCCCTAACGGTTCCGCCTAAAGTTGACGCAATATTGCGTGTCAAGGTGTTTTATTTTCATTTTCTATAATGATTTGAGTGTATTGTTTGACTAAAAATGGTGAAAAACCTGTAACTCGAGAAATGAA
>JAJDAS010000648.1 GCA_029261755.1 Nitrospinia bacterium | reverse complement strand
GTGGTGACCTAAGGGGAAAATGATCGCTATTCGGTCATTTTTTTTATTTTCTCCTAAAAATCGCTCAATTTAGGTTTTAATCTTTTCTCCGCGCTCTCTGCGTCCTCTGCGGTTAAATTTGTTTTGTCTTTGGTTTTCAATGCTTTTTGAGATTGTGAGAGACGAATTCTCAGAATCTCTGTGTAAGTATCTGCCAGATGACTGACAATAGGGGCACATATACGAGAAAAAAAGGGTTGGATCGTGATACAAACAAGTCCTTGCTTTTGAAACATATCGTCGAAAATTCAGAAAACGGAAGCCGCCTCAACGAATTAATGCAAGTGCTTCCTTCGTTGTCCAGACCTCAAGTGCAAACGTTGCTTCGAGAACTTAAATCCGGTGGGAAAATCCATAAGACCGGAACTACCAAAGCGGCTTTGTGGTATGCCAATCCCAAATAAGCCTATTGCATCAAAAAAAAACTAAATGCAATCCAGATGCAATTCAGGTGCAATTCAGGTGCAATTCAGGTGCAATCCAGGTGCAATCCAATGTGTGCAAGTCTTTGTAATACCTCGGTGTTACAATAGTCTTACAGCTTTTCTTTTAATTGCATCTCGATTTAACTTGATATGAAAAATAATGCAATTACATAAAAAGTTTTGCCTTATTCTATTTTCCAATGCCTGTTTTTCTAATGACAGTTTTAATAATGTTTTTCCTAATGACTATTTTCCAATGACAGTCTCCCAATGACGTTTTTCCAATGACTGCTAAACAGCTCTTGAAAATGAGCGTGGATGTAGGTTTTTTAACCCTGAACGCTGAACCTGGAACCCTGAACGGTTTCCCCTTTTAAAACATCCCATCCCGGTATATAATTGGCGCATGAAAACCTCCCTTAGCCATATTCCTGAACACAAACGAGACGAACTGACCAGCATCGTGAAAATTATCATGTCCGTGGTAAAACCGGAGATGGTCATTTTATTCGGAGCGCATGGAAAAGGTGGATTCCGATTTTTGCGATATTTTCGCGCGAACAAGAAAAAAAGAGCAACGATTATTCGAGCTATTGCGAAAAGCCTATGTGGATTCGCGGTTCAGCAAAAAATATAAAATCACCAAAAAGGAACTGGAATATCTCGCGGAGCGCACCAAAATGTTGCGGAAATTGGCGCTTAAGAAGTGTAGGGAGAAGATGAAGGGATATGAATGATTAAGCATGAAATATAATTACATTCCTAAACTCGACTTAAATATTTCCGCTATCGGTTTCGGCACATGGCCATTAGGGGGCGATGCATACGGGTCCGTTAATGATGATGAATCAATTGCTGCTTTGGAGTATGCCTTTGATAAGGGTGTAAACTTTTTTGACACAGCCAACATTTACGGCAACGGTCACAGTGAAAAGATACTGACTCTTTTTGCAAGAGGGAAAAGAGAGAAAATCACCATATCTAGCAAGGCCGGGTATCAGGATTACGGGAAAGGTAGCCAGAATTTTTCAGAACAATTCATTGCAGTCTCTATCCATGAAATCCTGAAAAGATTAAAAACCGACTATCTTGATATTTTCTTTTTGCACAGTCCACATCGGGAACTCATAGCAAGCGGGAAAGCCCATTCTTTATTGTCAAAATTGAAGAGTAGCGGCATAATCAGGCTTGGCGGTATATCAGTAAAAACTGCCGATGACGGATTGTTGGCAGTGGAAACAGGGCAAGTAGACCTGATCCAGGTCGTTTTTAATCTTATCGACCAAAGCGCCAAAAACAATGGCTTGTTAGAACTTGCATATAAGAAAAAGATTGCTATAATTGCGAAGGTTCCTCTCTGTTACGGTTTTCTTACAGGGAAGTATCACGAAGGTTCAAAGTTTGGCGATAACGACCACAGGCGGCGTTTTGCAGAAACAGAGCAAAGTGAATGGATATCGCGTATTAAAGCCTTTGACCAAACTTGCGATAAAGGCGGCAAAACGCTTTCCCAGCTTGCGCTTCAATTCTGTCTTGCCCAGGAAAGTATAACTTCGACCATACCGGGTATGAAAACAGTTCAACAGGTTAGGGAAAACCTCGACGCTGCCACCTTGCCGCTATTGACTGCCTGTGAAATTAAAGAAATTGAGCAAAATAATTTGAGCTTGTCGGGTTCTAATAACAATTGTCCGGGAAAGGCCGCCTAATTTATTTATGCGAAATTTTATAATAATATCAGTTGATTGTCTCAGGTTCGACTTCTTCAAAGAAGCATATGAGGCTTCAGCACTAAAGAAACATCCCCATTCCCTCTTTTTCGAATCGGCATTTACGACATCGCCCTGGACATACCCGGCAACCAATTCTCTCCTTACCGGTCTATACCCGCATCGTCATGGAGCGTACCAGAAAAACCACTACAAAAGATCGGTTAAGGAGCCTTGGCCCTCTCCTCTGGATTTAGGCGTTCCGACAATTTTTACCGAACTGAAAGCCCTGGATTACTACACCATCGGTATATCAAGCATATTCTGGGCGTTAAACGAGAAATGTGTCTTTCGCGGATGCGACAAGATCATCAGGTCGGAAGAACAGGATGTCTTCTACAAGAATGTTAAAGCCGAATGGGTATTCGAACAATTCACCGATACCTGTGTTAACGAAATCGACAACAGGCCTTTCATGGCATATATGCACCTTTGCGACCTCCACAGGCCATTCGACCTCGACCTTGCACTGGAGTATTCCAACGGGCCGATTGAGCTATTGGACGGGATTGATGAATGGGATTTGCGCCCCCATCTGCATGACCCGGAAAGGGTGAAGCTTTTCAAAAGAAACAAGGTCAAGCTCTACAAGGCTTTGCTTGCCTATGTGCTGGATCGGATTCATGTATTGATGGAATCCCTCAAAAAGAACAACCTCACCGACAACACCAGCATTATCATTACGGCGGACCACGGTGAAGAGTTCTGGGAGAGGGAGGACTTTCAAAAGCAATACTATGACTGCGGCTACAGGTCTGAAGAGGAAGGGTTGCTGGGAACAGGTCATGGTCACACCCTGTTCAATGAGATCGTACATATCCCTCTTTTGTTCATCAATCCTTCATTTCATCTCGATGCTGAGCAGCTATCCCTGCCAGCAAGCCTGACCGACATATTCCCAACGATTTTGGAAATGGCGGGCAGTCGTCCCTCTTCTCCACTGGACGGGCAAAGCCTTTTCAATCCTGCGCGTAACAGAGAAATCCTGATTGAAGGCACTTTATACGGCTACGAGAGGAAGGCCATCGTCAGCAATGGCCGAAAGCACATCTTCTCTCCCTATGAAAATAGCTATGTCAGTTATGATACCTTCAGCCCTCCTGATGATATAAGGCCTGCAATAGATTGTGCCGATGCCTCCATCAAAGCAAAGATGGATGCCCTTTTCGATCAATGCCCGATGCGGGGTGAAGGATAATGAAGGAACTCTTTAGGCTGGAAAGTCCCGTTTTCGTCGTAGGATGCTGCAATTCAGGGACAACCCTCCTTTGGCAAACCCTGCTTGGCCATCCCGCTTTTTCAGGCCCCACCGTCGAGGGGCAAGATCTGGAAGGCATCCCGACATGCATGAAGCATTTCCTTGGCAAAGATACTTTCCGCATGTTTGCCCATCCCAGGTTCGAAAGTGCCTATCATCTCACGGAAAAGGGTTTCAACAAAGATAGTGCAGACAGGCTAATCTCTGAATACGCAAAACATCATATTAACGGGTCAAGATTCATAGAAAAAAGCCCCGCCAATTCCATGCGCACCAGGTTCCTTCAAAGGGTTTTTCCCGATGCATCATTTGTCATAATTATCAGAAACGGCTACGCCGTTGCCGAGGGGATAAGGCGAAAGAGGCTGCTGGACCCGGAGCGCCCCCATATGGCGGGCCTGCAAACCACTGTTGAAGGAGCCGCCAAACAGTGGTATTCTGCCAACCTCGTTTTGCTTGAGGATAGAGAACATCTCAAAAGTTCAATACTTGTAAGATATGAAGAGCTTGTAGCGGCACCGGAATCTGCCTTTAGGAAAATATGCGATTTCCTGGGTTGCGATTTTGAAGGGCTGGATTTGCCGGCCTTGGAAAAAGACCTCAATGTTCAGCAAATCGCCCGCCTGACCGTGAAAGAGATTGAAATGATTCAGCGTACAGCGGGCTCTTTATTAAACGGTCTCGGTTATGATTTCAATGTAGACCTCAATCAGGCCTCTCAGATAGGAGAAGCAAAGTTTGAAAGTTCAACTTATTCAGCCTTCAACGGGTGATTATCGTTCAAATTCTCGTTCGGGCTGCTACCCGCCTTTGGGGCTGGTCTCGATGGCGACATATGTAAGGGAGCATTGTCCTTCCGTCGAGGTTGAGATTCTGGATGGTGAGTTTCTCTCCGATAAGGAGATCATCTCCCGACTCGATACGGACCTTGTCGGGCTCAATACAAATACAGTAACCTACCCGCAGGCCCTTCTTATTGCAGAGGCGGCAAAAGAAAGGGGCTCTAAAGTAACGATGGGTGGGGTTTACGCTTCCGCCATACCCGATCTTATCCTTGAAAAACGATCAAACCTGATAGATTCTCTCGTTGTCGGCTACGGGGAAAAGCCGCTCGTTGACATGATTAATGGAAAATTTGAAAAGCTGGTCATCAACAACCAGCCAGCCTTCAACTCCATGCCTTACCCCGACCGTAGCTTTATCGATCTTGAAAAATATGTAAGTAAATTCCGGGAGAGTCACCCCACCTGGAATTTCCGGGGGACGCACATGTTTACGAATGTTGGTTGCAAGTGGAGAGAGAAGACCAATGGCGGCTGCATATTCTGTTCAAGATCGGGTCCGGTCACATCCATGAAGCAGCCGGAATTGATCTGGAAGGAAGTACGGGAACTGGTAGAAGTTTACGGGATTGACTATATCGTAGATTTCAGTGATTCCATTCTTCAGGACATAGAGTGGTTGAAAGCCTTGGTTAAGGCGAAGCCGGAAGACTTAAACCCGCGCTGGCATGTTTTCGGCAGGATAGACGAGATCAATCTGGATGTTTTAAAGCTGCTGAAACAACTGAATTGCAATCACATATTCGTTGGCATCGAATCGGGCGACCCGAAAATATTTGGAGAGACCCAAAAGGGCGGCGGGTCACCTGAGGCAAGCCTGAGGATGGCAAAACTTATGAGCGAATTCTGCATAGAAATCACGCCCTCTTATGTTTTGGGGCTGCCCGGAGAAACGGAAGAGAGCTTAAGGAACACTTATGAACATGCCGAACTGCTGAAGGATATTACGGGATTTGAAGAGATGTTTTGTTGTCAACTGATCCCTTTTCCAGGCTCAATAGCTTACAACCTGTTGAAAAAAAATGTAGCATTTAATTCAGATATACTTGACATAAATGATTTAAAAAAGCGCTGGGCTAAGAATTATTGTACTGCTAGTTTGCAGACAATTGAAAAGTATATTGATAAATTATTAAATTTAGCCAAATACAAGATAACTATCAAAAAAAGCAGCCAATCGAATTTGCTGCCAAAAGTACTGCAAAGTTGTACAAAAAAACAAAATATTTTTCAAGGCATACTTCAAAACAAGCAAAATGTTACCTGTATTTAAATTGATTTTGACAAATAATTATAGTGCATTTCAGGTGCCATGCGTCTTTACAGCGCTTATTTAATTTAATATAAAGCGAGTCGTCTCCTGTAAGCCTGGGTTGAGATGAGCATTTAACACAGAGGTGCAGACCGTGCCTTTCTATAAAAATTTCAATATTTCAAATGCGTTTTTAGGAATTCCGAACATATATTCAAATATGTTTTCATACCATTTTTTTGAGTTAATACCAACTTGTAGTCCAAATTTATCTACATAAAATTTACTTACTTCAAAGCAATTTCCCCAAATAATTTCATCTTTTATTATCATTTGGATCCACTGGTTAAAAACCTGCAGTTGATCCTTTGGGTTTAGGTCACCTCGGTGAATTAAGGGATTCCAATTACCTTTGCAAATACTAAGTGTAGGACACCCCCTATGGTACCCAGACTCGAACAAAGACCGTAAAGATTGCCCAAACTCGATGCCTGTTAAGTAGGCCGAAGGTGCTTTTTGGCAAAGTGCTGTCTGACTTCTTGAAGCATCTGCATATTTTTTAAAAAAAATCGGAGGGCTCTTTGCCACTTTTCTTACATAAGATTCATTGGCAGCATTAGTATAAGCATCTAAAGTGGAAACCTCTTCTTGCACTGATAGTACGGACTCGAATCTTGGCCATTCGCAGTAGTCAGTTAGAACATTAGCGTAATCCACAATGCTCTCTTCGGAAGGCATTTTTCCTGAACAAATCTCATTTGAAAAGCTTCGCTGCCCACACATTTGCCACGCCCTGATTATTTTGTTTAACCTAGTTACTGGATGCCAGTCGTCGAATGTCACTGAATGTAAACTTAATTTGCTAGTTACAATCGCGTCAAATGGAGTTTGTAGCGCTAAGGTCAAGAGAAATCGCATTAAGATACAGTCGTTATTCATTCCGAAATTGTTCATTGTATCAAGAAACTTTGTGTGAGGGCAGTTTCGAGTTAGACTATTTATTTTTGACTTATGGCTTGACCCGATT
>JAJDAS010000647.1 GCA_029261755.1 Nitrospinia bacterium | reverse complement strand
ATCCTTTCAAACTTGATGAAAGGTTTGTCGTAGAAAGAAACGTAGTCCAGTTGATCCACGGTACGTCCGGCCTCGCGCAGACAATATTCCACGGCTTGGGCGGGGAACTCGTGGTCGTGCCTGATTCTGGTGAAACGTTCTTCCTGGGCGGCGGCAATAACCACCCCGTCTTTTAGAAGGGCTGCTGCAGAGTCGTGGTAAAAAGCGGAAATTCCCAGAATATACATGGTTAAAATTGCCTTTCGAAGCGTTCAATACTGTTTTCGGGTGTTTCTTTAGTTTTGTAAAAGGTCTCAGCGTCCTTGATCCTTTTATCCAGCAGATCTACCCGGAATATAAAGGCGATGATCCCGTAAATGCCGACTCCTACAAAATACAGCACAAAGAGAATGATCCGTGTCTGGACGTAAGCGATCTTATCGGCTATGACCAGCCATTTTTTGTAAAGCTTTTTGAAAAATTCTTTCATGGCGAATTGAAGTAAGTGTGGAAAATTGGGAAGGAAACGTCCCACCGAATGCCAACAAAGCGCTGGTTGGAAGATCGACATCTCCCGGTGAAAATGATTCCAGGCGGGAAAATCTGTCGGTGGCAAAAAAATACCGTATCGGCCTTTCTTATGAAGCACTTCAAATAAACTATCTATTATATTTTTATTAGTGGTTTTAAATCAAGGATGGCTCGAATTGAAAATTGAGGGAGTTGGTTTGATAGTACTTCCAAAGATTTTTGCACTATGGCTCCACAGCCCGAGCATAGCGTCTGGCTGCTATTCGTGTCCACAGCCTAGGTACAATGGCGCCGGCTTCCGGACGTCAAAGCGTCTCATGGCATCCTCATATAGGGCGTGGACCTTTTTGCTCAATCTTGACTTGGCCCCATGGTTTACGGTAATTTATTATTTTTAGCTCTATTTGGGCGGATAGCTCAGCTGGGAGAGCATCGGCCTTACAAGCCGAGGGTCGCAGGTTCGATCCCTGTTCCGCCCACCATTTTTTCCCAGGTAGTTTTGGATTCTTCCGAAACGCTCGATCCTCTTTTTTGAAATTTCCCAGGAAATCTACCTCCGGTTACCCGTCGCTGGAACGCATCTATCCCAATACAACCAAACGCCTCAACCAAAACGCCGGGAATTGAACCCCCAAATAGTTAAAGGTTTTCCCCCTTTTACCCTCAAAATGCGCTATTGAAGCCGCCTTCTTAGCTATATTGCCATGGCTACATGGCTGGGGTATAATCTAATTTTGTCAACCATTTAGGGTTTTTGGTGAACCCTTTTTCTTTAATAACCTTGTAAAGGAACCGAGTATGAAAAAGATGAATCTTTTAAGTAATACTTTTCAAAAACTGTCCGGCTTCCGCCAGCTTCCGGCTGCCGGGCTTTTTGCTCTTATGCTGGCGATCATTGGCTTTGGGCTAAACTGGTCAGGAATCCCTTTTCAATCTATCGGTTCGGCTGAAGCGGCAAGTTTCAACGATATGGTGGAAAAAAACATCTTTGCGGAAATCGCAAAAAGGGAAAATCCTACTGTAGTCAATATCAGCACCAGCAGCAAGCCAAAGAAACGGGCCAGGCCTCGTAGGCGTGGTCCTTCCCCCTTCGGTAACAACCCTTTCCAGGATTTCTTTGAGAGATTTAGTGAACCTAACTACGACGTCCCAAAGCAAAGCCTGGGGTCCGGCTTTATCATAGCTAAAGACGGCTATATTTTTACCAATAATCATGTGGTGAAGGGCGCCGATGAAATCAAAGTCACTTTGATGGATCAGAAAGAGTATAGCGCCAAAATTGTTGGGACCGATCCCAAAACGGATATCGCCCTCATAAAAATAGAAGGAAATGGGGATTTCCCTACGGTGACGCTGGGTGATTCCGATAAGATAGACGTGGGCGAATGGGTTTTGGCCATTGGAAACCCTTTTGGTTTGGACCATACCGTTACCGTGGGCGTGCTAAGCGCCAAAGGGAGGAACCTGGGTTCGGGCCCTTACGACCACTACCTCCAGACCGACGCCTCCATCAACCCCGGCAATAGCGGAGGTCCGCTCATCAATACCAAGGGAAAGGTCATCGGGATCAATACCGCTATCATGCCCGGAAATACGGGCGGCAATATCGGGATCGGGTTCGCCATCCCCATCAACATGGCAAAACAGATTCTCGATGATTTAAAGACCAAAGGCTCGGTGACCAGGGGCTGGCTGGGAGTGTTGATCCAGAAAATCACCCCGGAAATGGCTAAATCCTTTGGTTTGCCAAACACGGAAGGGGCATTGGTGGGTGATGTGGTGAGAGACAGTCCTGCAGAAAAGGCGGGCATCACGCGCGGTGACGTCATTATCGAGTTCGACGGAAAAAAAGTCACCTCCATGGAAGAACTGCCTAAGATTGTCGCGCAAACCAAGCCTGGAAAGTCCGCTAAGGTAGTGGTGATCAGGGACGGTAAGCGAAAAGAGTTTGATGTGGGTGTGGATAAGTTGAAGGATAGCAAAGAAATAGCAGATCAGGTGACCCAGAAGCTGGGCATGAACGTTCAAGATATCACACCCGAAATAGCCAATAGTCTGAAGCTCGAATCCACAGAAGGCGTTTTAGTAGCCAATGTGGAGTTTGGAAGTCCTGCCGGAGAGGCCGGAATTCGAAGGGGGGATGTGGTTTTGGAAATCAACAGAGCCAAAATCAAAGACCTGAAGGATTTCGAAAAAGCCGTGAAGGATGTGAAAAAAGGAGACAACCTGCTGTTCCTCCTGCAGAGAGGAACCGGGACGGTCTTCATCGCAGTCACGGTGACAGAGTAAACCACAAAAAAGACGGATTTTCGATTCCCGGAACCTCCAGGTTCCGGGAATCGAACAAAGTCCACAAAAAATTATAGCCAAAGATATTTGGAATTTTTCAACTATTAAATCTATCTAGCCCACGGAACACACGGAAAAACACAGAAAAAAGTTAATAAAGACTTTTCCGTGTAATTCCGTGTATTCCGTTGGCTAAGATAGGTCTTTAAGATTCAATCATTCATTTTATTTGAAAACATGCTTACTCCTAAAAAACGCCTAAAACTTTTCCTCCCCGTTTTATTTCTATCCTTCCTGCCTTTTTTTTCCCAACCAACCACCGGTGAGGAATTTTCGGGGAAGAGAAGAAGTCCGGTGGTAATGGCTGTGGAAAAGGCGGGTCCGGCGGTGGTAAATATCAATACCGAGGAAGTGGTTAGCACAGCGAACCCCTTTTACAGCCGTCCCGATGATATTTTTAGGGATTTTTTCAGGGACTACTCCCCCAGGGCTCCACGGGAACAAAAAAAGCGAAGCCTGGGCTCCGGGGTGCTCATTCGGCCAGAGGGGTATATCCTCACCAACCACCATGTGGTGTCCAAGGCCACCAGCATAAAAGTCACCTTAAGCGATAAGAGAGAATTTGAAGCTAAACTCGTGGGCGCCGATCCCAGGTCAGATATTGCCGTTATCAAGATCGATGCAAAAGAGAAGCTTCCTTACGTCAAAATGGGACGGTCGGATGACCTTATGAACGGTGAAACTGTGATCGCTATCGGGAACCCCTTCGGACTTTCCCACACAGTGACCACCGGTGTGATCAGCGCCATCGGCAGAGACATTCACCTTCAAAACCAGATTTTTACCGACTTCATTCAATTGGACGCTTCCATCAATCCCGGAAACAGTGGAGGTCCTCTTCTGAATATCGAGGGCAGCCTCATTGGGATCAATTCAGCCATTTACCAGAAAGCGGAGGGGATTGGGTTCGCCATCCCCATCGACCGGGCGAAGCGAATTGTCAAGGAACTGATCCGATATGGAAAGGTCCACCAGGCATGGATGGGATTGTTCCTGCAGGACATGGATGCCAGGGTTGCCGCTTATTTCGGGATGAAGGCAGGGCAGGGGATTCTGGTTTCCAGAGTTTTCAAGGGAGGTCCGGCGGAGAATTCAGGCCTGAAGCAAGGAGACATTATTCTGGAGATTAATGGGAAAAGAGTACTATCAAAGCGAGGGTATTTTGAAAGTCTGGCTTCCAGCGCCCCCAATGAGGCGCTCTCCCTCACTTACACCAGAGACAAGAAGATCCACGAAACCAGTATTACCGCTAAGAAAATCCCGGAAAAAAAGGCCCTGGAAATTGCCAAGGAATGGATGGGGTTAGAAGTAGATTCCATCACAAAAAAAACGACTTATCATTACAATCTCCAAACAAACTCCGGGGTTGTAGTATCCGAGGTCATGCCAGGCGGCGCGGCCTATAATATTGGCA
>JAJDAS010000646.1 GCA_029261755.1 Nitrospinia bacterium | reverse complement strand
TCATTGAAGAGTGGGCGGAAAAAAAATATAGAGTGGAAATTCATTTTTTCCCAACGGATATTAAAAAAGTGCAAAAAAACCAATTTGGGGAAACGGATAAGGAAAGCTCCGGCTCCTCCCAGGCCAATCTCCTGAAGGAGGAGTTTTACCGCACCATGATCTTGCTGGCAGGAAAAATCCCTATCTGGTGGGTCATGCCGCCGGGGATTAAGGATGATGAATACGCGAAATTAAAAAAAAAGATATTCAAAAACAAACATTTGGGCAAAGATAATTTTGTCGATCTTGGCAATCTGTACCACATACCCTTGAAGGAATTTATTGGCGCTGCCCTTTGGCAAATGAACAAGGCCATGGACTCCCCTTTAAAATCAGCCCTAAAGATGGGAATGCTCGAAAGTTATATCGGCTCCAAAGACAAGAAAGGCTTGCTTTGCACGGAGTTAAAGAAAAAGGTTTTTTTCTCTGAAAAGGATAGGCACCTCTACGATCCGTATATGGTGATGTTCAGCCACACCCTGAATTATTATAAAAAGACGCGGAACGAAGAAATACAAGACCTTCTATGCAAATGCTTTTATATCAAATCAGGAGTCAAAGTTAGCTTCATTACCATGACAAAGGATAATACAAACTTCAAAGAACAATCCGTACTCAAATTCGTGAAAAATTGGGGTTGGGATCAAAACAAATTGGATGATCTGAATCATTACCAGGATTGGAGTTTTCAGAGGGTGCTGGACCTTGGTTGCCAGGTCCATGACTACATGAGAAATACATATGGGAAACTTGCGGACAGGTTGCCCAAAAAATCGTCGGGAAAAAAGATAATCACGGACAACGATCTCACTGTTCTTGGCAGAAAGCTATTTACCTTTTACTCCCAAAAACCAAACAAAATAGAGCATCTCCGAAGGGCCTTCGACGACGGACTTCTCCAGGACAACCTTACCTTCCATAGTTCCCGCGATAGAAATAAAAGAGCCCTCTGGGAACTTTACCGAGGACGGCGTACAAGGAGTCAACTAGAAAAAATGGACGGAAAAGAGAAGTTGGTTAGAAAAGACAGCAACATGCTCTCTATTATTTTCTGGATGGTTTATAACAGAGTATGTGACCTGGAAACCTCTTTATATCTTACGCCGCACCCCATGGAGATGTCCCTTGCCGATATTCAAAAATTAGTCAAGGCAATAGTAGCCTTTTTTCCCGACTTTAAAATTTCCACCCTGCGGAATGAAGATCTTTTGAGAAACACCAGGAAGGAAAAAGTCTTCATTGTTTTGAATTTTACCAGCGAAAGAGCGGAAAGAAATGTTGAGTCTTTAACCATCGTCTACTTAACCTCCTGGGGGGAACTGTTTTTCGAGGATTATGGAAACCCGAAAAAAGGAATAGCAAAAACCTGTGAGCATATTCGGGAACACCATGAAAAAGACTTATCTGAATTGCCCAACCACTTCAAGGTTTTTGTGCCAAGGGGGCAGCAGTCGGAGACCATATCGAAAAATTTTCATGCAGCAATCAGCAAGGAGGTGGGGCTAATTCCCAGGATAGACAAATGAACGATTTTTTCATGGATACCGGTGAGAAATACTCGCCGGCCCTTCCAATAGTTGTAAATTTGAAGATTTCAGGATGAGTACATAAAGTAACGAGATGGAAAAACTTTTGACAGCCAATGGACTGGAGTATAATGGAGAGCAATCTTTTGAAGGAAAGATATTCGACTCCAATTCAGATGAGGAAACCTTTTAAAGGGCACTTCCAAAAGCTACAATGACATCCCCCTATCCCCCTTTATTAAGGGGGAACTAGTAGTAGAAATTATTGAAATATTGAGTTTATGGAAGTGCCCTAAAATAAGCTGCGCTTTTTTACAGAATTAATCCACTTCCTTCCTTTCACAACCTTCCCTCTTATTTTTTATGGAAATTTACGGTCGTTTACTTCAATATGTACGTCCCTATATGGGGAAGATTGTCCTGGCTATCTTCCTTTCCCTCATCGTTGGCGCAATTTCTTCCTCCCCCATCCCTCTCATTCAAAAGACCTTCGACGATATCTTCGTAAAAAAAGATGAGGAAATGCTTGCCCTGATCCCCTTCATTGTGGTGGGGCTATACTTGATCAAGGGAGTATTGGCCTATATCCAAAGCTGCCTCATCTACCGCATTGTGTGGAAACTCATCCACCACTTGAGGAACGTTCTCTTTGAGCATATCCAGAGGCTCCCTTACTCCTACTTCGAGGAAAATTCCACCGGCGCGTTGATGTCCAGAATCACCCACGATGTGAATATGATGCAAAGCTCCGTTTCCAATCTAGCCAAGGAGCTTATCCAGAACAGCATCATGATGTTGGGCATCTTGTTCTGGATTTTCTATTACAAATGGGATTGGGCGCTCATCTCCTTGGCCATCTTTCCATTAGCCGGTTATTGCATCACTTCCATTGGAAAAAAGATCAAGGTGCTGGGCCGTAGGGGACTGGAAAGGATGGCAAAAATCAACGCGGTGATGCATGAATCTTTTTCGGGAATCAAGGTGGTCCGGGCCTTCAACATGGACAAGGTGGAAATCAAAAAGTTTGAAGAGGAAAGCCTGAACTTTTATAAGGTCATGGTGAAAAACGTCAAATATCAGGAACTTGCTTCTCCGCTCATGGAATCCCTGGGAATGGTGGGAGTAGGATTTATCCTCTATTACGGCGGACAACAGGTTTTTCATGAAGAGATTACCCCCGGCACCTTCTGGGCCTTTGTGGGCGGGATGATGCTGCTTTATAATCCGGCCAGAGTTTTGGGCAAGGCGTACACGCGGATGCAAGGCGCCCTTGCCGCTGCGGAACGGGTCTTTCAGGTACTGGATCTAAAGCTGGAAATGGACCCGGATGATTCCTCTCCACCAATGCCTCCCTTCGCCCGGCAGTTGGAATACAGAAACGTCTCTTTCCAATATCCAACGGGAAACCACCCGGCAGTGCAGGATCTTCAGATTACCCTTGAGAAAGGAGAAGTGTGCGCTGTGGTGGGGATGAGCGGGGCGGGAAAAACCACCCTGGCGGATCTTCTTTTTCGCTTCCACGATGTCACCGAGGGTGAGATCTTTATTGACGGCGTTGACGTACGGACGGTAAATATCCGTTCGCTTCGGGACCAGTTAGCCCTGGTCACCCAGGAGGTTTTTCTGTTCAACGACACCATCTGGAACAATATCGCCTACGGCAGACCCTCCGCCACCAAGGAAGAGGTGCTGGAGGCCGCAAACCACGCCCACGTGGACGTTTTTGTGGAAAAAATGGATGAAAAATATGAAAGCGTCATTGGTGACCGGGGAGTCAAACTTTCCGGGGGAGAACGCCAGCGAATCGCCATCGCCAGGGCGCTGTTAAAAAATGCCCCCATCCTGGTTTTGGACGAAGCCACCTCCGCCCTGGACTCGGAATCGGAAAAAATGGTTCAGGACGCCCTAAACTTTCTTATGGAACAACGGACTTCTCTGGTTATCGCCCATCGACTGAGCACCATCAAGCACGCGGACAAGATCGTGGTTCTGGACCATGGCCGCATTGTGGAGCTAGGCAGCCATGAGACATTGATGAAAAAAGGCGGAATGTACCAGAAGTATTGTGAGATGCAAAGCTGGCTATGATGAAAGCCGGTTTTTTTCAAAAAACCGGCTTGGACCCCAATCTGGCAAAAGCGTCAAATAACGCAGTTGCTTGAGAAATCGCTTTGACAAATAAGAGCGAATATTGTTTAATATATGCGGTCATGCGTTGAATTTCGTAATCAGCAAGAGACGTCAATTATTTAACATGGAAGACAACTACGATGGAATGTGAAAGGATTCCCCATCCTTTGAAATTGAAATTAAGCACGAGCCATTACAATATTGTGGGCAGCAGCCCCAAGATGCAGGAAATCTTCCAGATGCTCACCAAAGTTGCTCCCACGGATAGCAACATCCTCATCTCCGGGGAAAGCGGCACCGGGAAGGAACTGATCGCCAGGGCGGCGCATTACAACAGCAAACGCCGCGAAAAATCGCTGGTGGCCGTGAATTGTGGTGCTATTCCCGAAGATCTGTTGGAAAGCGAACTCTTCGGCCACGAAAAAGGCTCCTTTACCGGCGCCATCCGATCAAGAATCGGCCGCTTCGAGCTTGCCGATGAAGGAACCATTTTCCTCGACGAAATCGGCAACATGAGTCCCGCACTTCAAGTAAAAGTCCTCCGCATACTACAAGAACAGGTCTTTGAAAGGGTAGGCGGGACCAGTTCCATTAAGACCAACGCCCGCATCGTGGCAGCCACCAACGCCAACTTGGAAGAAAAGATCGCGGAAGGAAAATTTCGGGAAGACCTTTATTACAGGCTGAATGTCATCCCCATCAACCTCCCATCCCTGCGGGAACGAAAAGAAGATATACCCATCCTCGCAAAATACTTCTTCGAGAAATACCGGAAGGAACATAACTCGGCGGTAAAGGAAATTACCGACAGTGCCATGAACATTTTGATGAACTACGGGTGGCCGGGAAATGTCCGTGAGCTGGAAAACATCATGGAGCGGCTGGTGATTTTATGCCGTGGCAAGAAGCTCATGACCAGCGACCTTCCGGAAAAACTGACAAATTCCAAAGACAGCAAACCACTTTCCGGTCCCAACCAGGCGGAACTCTTCTCCGAAAGAGAGGAGGAAGAGGAAAAACCTATACATGAAGATGTATTGGCGGAGATCAAACAGAATTACCAGGGGTCATTTTTTACCGGGATTCCGGAAGAAGGGATTTGCCTGAAAAGCATGGCGGAAAATTTTGAAAAAGAGCTGATTCTCGAAGCGCTGGAAAAGACAGACTGGGTTAAAAACAAGGCATGCAAACTCCTAAGACTCAACAGAACCACCCTGGTGGAAAAGATCAAAAAGCTTGGTTTGAAGAGGGATGAGGAAAATTGAGGAAGAGTACAGTAAAGACTTACCATCCAAAAAGGTTTTACCATTCCATCTTTCCAATATTCCAGCATTCCATATTACGGCCTTATGTTGCGGTTTGAACAATAGCCTTCTGCCCGATCACTTTATTCAGAATACCCTCCACATCCAAAACAAGCCCCACCTTGCCATCCCCAAGAATAGCACCGCCTGCAATGGTGTCGATATGTTTAAAACTCTTTCCAATATCCTTTAGCACCACCTGCTGTTTTTCCAGAAGATCGTCCACCATCAAGCAGCAATGCTTGCCGTCATTTTCCACAATGACCATAACGGATTCCCAGGAATTTTGCACTGCGTTCCCCACGGAAAAGAGTTCATGGATTCTGATAATCGGATAGAGAGTATCCCGGATGTTTACCATCTCTCCCTTAAACTTCACCGTGGAGATCTGTTCTTTCTTGGGGCAGACCGACTCCTTGATCATGTTCAATGGAATCACGTATTTTTCTTTTCCCACGGAAACCAGAAGTCCGTCAATGATGGTAAGGGTTACGGCTAATGGAAATTTTAAGGTGAAATGGGTACCTTTTCCCACTTCGGAATCGATTTCCACACTGCCTTGAAACTTCTTGATTTCCGTCATAACCACGTCCATGCCCACACCCCTTCCCGACACATCGGTTACCTCCTTCGCGGTGGAAAAACCGGCGTGAAAAATGAACTTGCACAGTTCGCTCTTGCTCATGGCAGCAGCCTTGTCCGGAGTTGTGAGGCCCTTTTCAATGGCCTTTTTCTTCATGACCCCCGGGTCTATGCCCTTGCCGTCGTCTTGAATATAGAGATAGAAAAACTCCTCATCCGCTACGGCGGAGATCTTCACATTCCCTGTGGGGTCTTTTCCCTTCTCTTTTCGGTCATGGGTGGTCTCGACTCCGTGGTCCACTGCATTTCTCACCATATGGATTACGGAGTTTTCCAGGGCCTCGATGATGCTTTTATCGATGCTGGTGTCTTCTCCTTCCAGGATAAGGTTAATTTCCTTACTCAGGTTTTTGGAAAGGTCTCGAACCAACCGGGGCAATTTTTGAAAGATGGATTTCACCGAAACCCTGCGGATCTCCATCAGGCTTTCCTGCAAGGTATTGGAGAGTTCCATAAATGAGATATTCGCGTTTTTGAATTCACTGGCGATCTTATTTTGATCGCCCGATACTTCCAGCCGTTTTTGCAGATATCTGTAGACCTCGGAGGAAATGATCAATTCACCGATGTAGTTGATAAAGTTGTCCACCTTATCTTCTTCCACCCTCATGAATTTCTTCATACTCAACTTTTCAATGGCGGGTGGCTTCACCTCTTCTTTTTCCTCTTTCTGGGTCTGGATGGCTTCCTCAATATCCGCTTCGGTGAGCTTTCCCTCTTCCACCAGGATGGTTCCCACTTTTTTCTGTTTTTGCAGGGCTTCTTCAATATCCTCCTCGGACACCTTACCTTTATCCACCAGGATTTCTCCCAGCTGTTTCGTGGGAACTTCCACAGGTTTTAAAAGCCCACTGGATATCAATTCGATTTCCAGCTTCTCGATGATTTCGTTGCTTTCCTTAAGAATTTTAGCCGTCTCTTCCGGTTTCAGAGAAGCTTTTGCCTTCAACTCTCTCAAGTGAGAAAAATAGGTGTCGAGCACTTCTTCCGGTTTTGCTTCAGGTTTTGCGGCGCTGAAACGCTCCAGGGTTTCCAGAAATGCTTCTTCCTCATCAGTGGGCTTTTCCTTGAGGTTGTTGGGGTCGATCTCATTGAACATGCTTCTGAGGAAATCGATGCCGGTGAGAAGGTCGTCTATAACCTCCTGGGTAACAGGCAATTTCCCCTTACGGAGATCGTCCAGGAAATTTTCCAGCTTGTGGGCGAAGATGCGGATATTATTGAGATTAAAAAAGGCGGAACTGCCTTTGATGGAGTGGACGGGACGGAAGATGGAGTCGATAATGGCCGTATCCTCCGGGGCTTTCTCTAACTGGATAAACTTTTCATCCAGCTTGTCGATCTCCCCGAGGGTTTCGGCGATGAAGTCCGTTAATAGTTCGAGATCAATACCAAAGTCAGTAGCGGAAGCCATATTTTTTTTTTAAAAATACCTTTACAAATAAAAACTGAAAAGAATAGTGTTAGGGGGCGGGTCAGAAATAACGTGACTTTAAGGCCGGTTTCATTCGGTTTCTTTTTTTCCCGCCTGTAGCCCTTTGAGAATCTTTTCCCATTTATTGGTTCTATTTACTGCTTCTTCCACCGCTTCCTTTAACTTATCCAGAGAAATAGGTTTGAAGAGGCAGTCGCTTGCGCCCAATTGGTGGCAGCTCAGGATGTTTTCCATGGTTACGTAGGCGGTGACCATGATTACTTGAATCATGCCGTTGTATTCTTTTATCTCCTTCAAAAGCTGGATACCGCTTTTCCCCGGCATGGAGATATCGCTGATGACGACCATATAGTTCGTATCTTCGATCATGGACATGGCCTTCATAGGGTCGTTCAGCGAATCAACATCGTGCCCTTCATATTTCAGGAAGAGGGTAAGAGCATCGGTAATTTCTTTTTCATCGTCGATGATTAAAATTTTGCTTTTCATGGATTGGCTCTCTTGGGTTCAAATTGAAAGATACCTGGTGGTTTGCTTTCCAGTATTATAGCAAAAAAAAAGCGGGCTCCAATGTAAAAGAAAAAAAATCTAAGTTCGAAATGGCAGGCAGCTCCGAAACCTAAGTCTATGCTCAGAATAAATTCCGCTAATTATATAACAAACTGCCGGGAAAGAAAATCAGAAAAAAGGTAAGGTGAAGAAAAACGGAATGGTGGAGTGATGGAAGCATGGAAAGAATCCCACCGGCTGGCTCCACAGAGGCGCAGCCCTGTTGAGCCAGCAAGGAAAACCCCTGAACCGTGAACCCTGAACCTCAATCAACCCGGATTTATCTCACGGAAGGTACTTTTGAGGATTTACAGGCGTCCGGTTAACCCGAAATTCCAAATGGAGGTGAGGTCCGGTTGCCCTCCCGGTTTGGCCCAGCAGGGCGATTTTTTCCCCTTTTTTTAC
>JAJDAS010000645.1 GCA_029261755.1 Nitrospinia bacterium | reverse complement strand
CTTGATAAAACAGGCTATTAAGTCAGGAAGAAGGGAGGGGCAAGGGGCAAAAAAAATAGGAAGTTATATGAGGCAAGGAAGCCTGCAAGGAAAATTTAGGGGGGAAATATGATGATTTCCCATTTCGTAAAAGTCGGTGTTAAACGTTTCGATACCGTGGAGTTTCAAATTCCCGGCAAAGGACAAAATTTTTTTCTAATTCACTTTTACTCACCGCCGCCAATGGGAAGATGCCTGATGCGATGACGGAATTCTTCAACTACAACCACAGCGCCTTTATCAAGGGCTTCCCGGGAGTCCCGGAGCACGGAAGAAAGGCGCTTAATTACGTTAAACCTTCGAGTGTTATGGAGCCTGAACAAAATAACGCTTACCTTTTTGCCATGGGAGAGAGCGGCAATCTCGCTGAAATCGAGGTCAAAGGTTAGAATCACCCGATTTTCGGAGATGGCTTTGGTGAAAATTTCGCCATTCGGCATACGATGCAATCCTTCTTCGCGCAAGTGGGCGGCCTCGTGCCCTTGCTCCCTGAGCCAATGAACAACTCGAATGTCCACGCACATATCCCCAAGAAATCGCATCTGCACCACCTATGAATAATGGACCTCTTCCTGAGCCAACCACGCTACGTACTCCAGGGCCTGCTCAATGTCTTCTTTTTCCAGGTCGGGATATCCATCCAGGATTTCATCAAATGTCGCGCCATGCGCGATCTGATTCACGACGATGGAAACCGTGACGCGCATTCCGCGGATACAAGCCCGCCCTCCCATTATTTCTTGATCAAAAGTGATACGATCATACATAGGTCTACCTCCAATACTACTTGTGATTTTCAATTTAAGATTTTCGACTTTGAACAATAGGTCATCGTTAATATGTCACTTCCCCATTTTTTTTGCATTATTCAGAAACCATAGCGTACTTTCTTTCATAACGCAAGATTAGGTTTTCAGGGTGAAGCGTGTTTACTGCATAGTTGTTACCTGTCCCCTTTCTTGGTGATTGTGCCGCCACGGCATTCAGGGGGGTAGACATGGGTGTCACCATCTTTTTAATGGATGATGGGGTCTTCGTAAAAAAGGGGCAGGAGCCTGTTGACGGCCTCAGGGAACTGGACATGGCAACAAAATTTAAGGAACTGATGGAGATGGGTATTGAAGTGGTTATTTGCGGGACTTGCCAAAAGGCGAGAGGTCTTCAGGAAGCGGAACTGATTGAAGGTGTAAAGCTAGGCAGCATGATGGATATGGCAAAGTCGGTAAAGGGGAGCAAGGCTACTTTGACGTTTTAAGCTGTGCGGTGATTAAAATGCATGCCGTTCTGGCGGTAGCCGCCGTCGCAGTAAATAACCTCGGCGGAAATGCCCTGAGACAGGTCCGATAAGAGAAAAAGGGCGGATTTCGCAGCTTCTTCCTGGTTGGGCCTTCCCGGCAGGAAGCAGTTGGCATCCACATGCCATCCGATTTTTTCGAAATCGTTGATCCCTCTTCCGGCGGCAGTTTTCATGGGTCCTGGGGATAAAATGTTGCATCGTATCCTCTTATCTCCCAAAGCTGCGGCCAGATAGCGATTGGCTGCTTCCAAGGTCGCTTTTGCCATCCCCATCAAATCATAATGAGGCACTACCTTCTCGCCACCCAGGTAACTCAGAGCGAGACAACTGGAACCCTCTTTCAGTAAGTCGATCTTTACAGCTTCTTGCACCATGGCCACATAGGAATAGGCGCTGATATTGAGAGCGCCCTGGAAGTCCTCCTGGGTTACCTGCATGATGCCGTGTTTTACAAGCCGTTCGGTATTACACGCCCCAATGGAGTGGACAAGGCCGTCGATGCCCGGGGCAATTTCCTTTACCGCAGCCATGGCGCTTTGGATGCTTTCCTGTGTGGAAACATCGCACTCCACCCTGCCAAGGATACTTCCCTCGGGAAAGTCCTTTACGGCGGAATCGAGCCGGGAAAGCTTTTTGTGGTCCATTCCCTTTTGGATTTGCAAAATGACTTTTCCACCGGAGAAAGCAATCTGGCTCGCCAAGTGCGTGGCAATGGAATATTTGTTGAGCAAGCCGGAAACAAGAACTATTTTATCCTTCATTAGCATTTTTATTTTCCTTTTCTCCTAACTAACCGCAAAATTGGTAAGGCTCAAAGAATACTTCAAATAGAGCTTTGAATTCAAGAGTCCTCTAATTAATACAAACTTTTCGCAATCCTTCAAAGTTGTCGAGCACAATCCCCGCCCCTTGCACAACCACTCTAAGGGGGTCTTTTGCGACGTAAACTTTTAGCCCGGTTTCTTTCCGAATGAGTTCATCCAGCCCTTTGAGCAAGGCTCCGCCACCAGCCAGGACTACGCCCTGGTCATGAATATCTTCGGCCATTTCGGGCGGCACCTTTTCCAGAGCCCGACGGGTGACTTCGAGAATTGCCTTCACCGGTTCCTCCAATGCTTCGCGGATGACGCTATCATCCACCGTCATACTGGTTGGGAAGCCTTTTGCAAGATCTTTTCCCTTAACCTCAATCTCCAGCTTCTCAGCTAGGGGGAAAGCGGAACCTATCTTCATCTTGATCTGCTCCGCCTGGAATAGGCCAATCTCTAAATTGCAATGCTTTCGCATATGCCGAACGATGGCCTCGTCCATTTCGTCTCCAGCCACCCTCAAGGATTCCCCATAGGCTGTTAAATAGTTGGAAATGATGGCGATTTCCGTGGTACCGCCCCCGATATCCACCACCATACTGGCCTTGGAATCAGCAATGGGAAGGCCCGCTCCAATGGCCGCAGCCATAGGCTCCTCAATTAGATGTACCTCCCTGGCGCCTGTTTCCAGGGCCGAGTCTATCACAGCTCGTTTTTCCACCTGGGTAATGCCGGTGGGAACGCCTATCACCATTTTGGGCCGGACAAAGGATTTCCGTTCATGGACCTTATTGATGAAATGCTTGATCATCTTGTTGGTCACATCAAAATCGGCAATTACCCCGTCCTTCAGCGGGCGGATAGCCACCAGGCTTTGAGGGGTTTTACCGAAAAGGTTCTTTGCTTCCTGTCCCACTGCAATGACCTGGCTTTTGTCGCTTGAGAGCACCACTGTGGAAGGCTCGTTGAGAACAATTCCGCATTTCTCCACATGGATCAAGGTATTGGCCGTACCAAGATCGATGGCCATATCGCGGGAAAAGAGACCAATAATGTAGTCAATGATATTAAGCAAGGTCCACCAACGCTAAAATGTCCTTAAACATAGCATCACCTGAAAAGAATTTCGTAAACAGATTACAAGCTTGTAATGAGTAATATCCATTCACCGAACCGGGTTTAGGGCGCTCCCGCATCCCAACCAGCCTACTAAACGTAGGTTGATTCTTCCGGAGATATTTTGGGTTTTGCCAGTGCCGCTGCCGCCATCAGAGAAATCAAAGAGGCAATTTTTACATGCCTGGGCTGGAACTGGGAAGAATCTTTACCGGTAAAACTCCAGGCGCCAATAACTTGGTCGCCACTTCTAATGGGTAATCCTAAAAACGATTTTGCCGAGAAATCCGGTTCTCCGGACTGGAAAACAAAGGTTTTTCGACGTTCTCTTTTTAGGTCCGGATAGTTCAAAATTTTATTATTTTTCAGAACAAAACCAACCAAACTATTGTTTTGTTCAATTTTCAAATAGCTCAGGTTGCAATCATCATAACCGGAAGACCGGAGGATGAAGGATTTTTTATTATTATCGGATAGTATGGTAACAGAGCATCCATCGTAGGGAATCAAGTCCAAAGGCGGTCGCGAGAGAGTATCCAATATGTTAATTTTCCTCTTTTCGGAATAGATTTTTTGGCAAACTTTGTAGAGGGCGCCCACCTCCAAATTCCCCTGATTTTGCTTGATTTCCTCCTCTCTGGCTACTAACCGCGAAAATTGTTCCGCAAAGCCGGTCAGAATCTTCTGTTGATAAGGAGTGAAGGAATAGTGTTTTTTACTATCGACACAAAGGACCCCATTAAGTTCACCCGCCGCAAAAGGTATCGCCAAAAAAGACTGGATATCTTCTTGAGTGGAATAAAATTGAAGAGTCCTGCTGTCCTGTTTAAAGGGAGCCAGGTTGATGGGTTGGTTATTTTCCGCTGCCAAGCCCACAAGACCCTGACCGATGGGGATAATCGCATCCTCAATTATGGAGTCCCCAAGGCTGTAATAAGATTTTAAATAGAGATTTTTCCGGGATTTTTCCGGTAGGAATACTGTGGTTGTGAATGCCTCAGCTACATTACTTACCAATTGGGTCAGACTGACGAAATCGTCCATCGCTCCTGTTCGTGGTACCGCTTTCCCGACGTCAAATCAGAGTTTTTTTAAGCTGTGAGTTTACAATAAATAGGTAAGCATGGCAAGCAACTTAACATAGCAAATGGAAAAGACGGCTTTAATAACTATACCCTGGAGGAGTACTTATGACCCTTTGAACAAACAGCAAGAATTTGTGGCATTTATTTCTGGAAACCATTTGTCTGCAACGGCACTCGAAGGTTAACAGACAATCAGGCAATTAACCATGCCATGACATATAGAGAGTTTTTAGTGAAGGTTCTTGAAAGTTCAGGCATACTTCCCAATAACCTCATACAATTCCTCCGCGCGTACAGGTTTGGATACAAAATCATCCATTCCAGCTTCCAGACACCTACTCTTGTCCTCCTTAAAGGCTAAAGCGGTCATAGCAATAATGGGGATATGTTTACCCGTTTTCTGTTCTTTTTCCCTTATTTTGATGGTGGCCTCGCACCCGTCCAGTTGAGGCATGTTCACATCCATCAGAATCAAATCAAACTCCTTTGCATCAAGGGCTTCAATGGCCTCTCTCCCGTTACTGGCAATGGTTATCTTATGCCCCTCTTTCTCCAGAATTCGCTGAGACACGGTTTGATTAATTCTATCGTCTTCGGCAAGGAGAATGTGAAGAGAAGAAACATGCTGGGTAATCTTTTCGGATTCTTCTATGGGGCTGCCACCTTTCCCAGCAATTCTTTTGTCCAAAAGGGTGAGGATACTATGGTACAAGGAAGATCGCTTGATAGGCTTTACCATGTATTGCTCGATTCCCACCCCTTTTGCTCTGGCAATATGCCCCTCCCGGTTATCCGAGGTGAGCATCATAACCGCAATGCCTGAAAGAAAAGGTTCGTCCTTTATTCGTTTCGCAACTTCAAAACCGTCCATGCCGGGCATGTGGCAATCCAAAAGCAAAAGATCAAAGGGCGAGGAATTTTGCTTGGCTTTTTCGATTTCGGCCAAAGCGCTTGGTCCATCCTCCGCTTCCGTAATTTTCACACCCCAACTTTTAAGCATTTCTCTTAAAATAATGCGGTTTGTGGAGTTGTCGTCCACTACCAGGAAGTTTAACCCTCGCATGTCCCGCATCTTTTCAAATTTTTTCACTCTCCCTTTTTGCTCTTTTTGTATCTCGAAATTGGCTGTAAAAAAGAAGGTACTCCCTTTACCCTCTCCACTTTCCACGTAGATGCTGCCGCCCATCTTTTCAATCAATCTCTTCGATATGGTCAAGCCAAGTCCGGTACCTCCAAACCTGCGGGTAGTGGAAGAGTCCGCCTGTGAAAAGCTTTCAAATATTTTCTCCCTCTTTTCGTCAGGAATCCCTATTCCGGTATCGGCAACGGACAAAAGAAGGGTAAGAACACCATTTTCCCCCCTCTTTTTTTCCAAACGTAGAACAACTTCTCCTTCTGAGGTAAATTTAATGGCGTTTCCCATTAAGTTTAGTAAAATTTGCCGCAACCGGTTCGGATCACCAATCAGGTTCATGGGAACACCATCATTTATATGATAGAGAAACTCCAATCCCTTTTGATGGGCGCCCATTGCCAAGATTTCACATGTGGTATCCACTAGCTTGTAGAGGTCGAATTCCACATGCTCCAGCTCCAATTTGCCGGACTCGATTTTAGATATATCCAGGATGTCATTGATAACATGCAAAAGATTTTCCCCTGCATTTTGAGAGATCTCCACATATTCCTCCTGTTCAGGAGTCAATTTCGTTGACCGCAGCAGGTCCGCCATTCCTATGATAGCGTTCATGGGAGTCCTTATTTCATGGCTCATGGATGCCAGGAAATCGCTCTTAGCAAGGCTGGCCGCCTCTGCTGCTTGTTTGGCTATCTCAAGCTCTCTCTTTTTTGTATCAAGCTCTATAAATATTTTTACTTTGCTGAGTAATATGTTTTCGTCTATGGGTTTAAATAAGTAATCAACGGCCCCGGACTCATACCCTTTAAAAACTTGCGTCTCCTCTTTGCCGAAGGCCGTTATAAAAATAATGGGAATCTGTTTTGTTTTTTCATCTTCCTTCATAATAGATGCCACCTCGATACCGTCCATTTCCGGCATCTGGACATCCAGAAGAACCAGGGAAAAGTTATGGTGCAACATCAGCTCAAGGGCTTCGTTCCCGGAGGCGGCTTTGAATATGTCCACCTTCAGTTTTTTCAATAAAAGCTCTATGGCAAACAGGTTTTTAGGGTTGTCGTCAACCAGCAATATTTTAGGGTTAGCTATGTCAGTCCTAGGCTGCATTTTGTTCACAAAGTCCTTTCAGAAAAGGCCCAATGGCGTCCAATTCCAAAACATGGTCTACCTCCACTGTTTTTATGGCTTCCATAGGCATGGTATTGCTCTCTGCGGTGGCAGGGTCCTGTACGATCGTCAAGCCTCCAAATGCTTTGATTTCCTTCAATCCCCGGCTGCCGTCCGAATTGGCGCCAGTCAGTATAATTCCCACCAGTTTATCCTCGAAAACCTTTGCTGCGGATTCAAAAAGAACATCAACGGATGGCCTGGCATTGCAAACCTTTGATTCCGTGGAAAGGGCCAGGGTTCCATCTTCTTCCACCAAAAGATGATAACCGGGAGGCGCCATAAAAACCGTCCCGGGATGAATAGGTTCTTTGTCATAAGCTTCTTTTACCAAGACTCCGGACTTTTGGTCCAGAACGTCAGGTAAATGGAAGTCCGAACCTTCACGAACATGTCGAACAACCATTACAGGGGGGCAGCTTTTTGGTGGAAGTTCCGGGACAATTTTTAATAGGGCTTTCGTCCCCCCGGCGGAAGCGCCGATTACTATAGCTTCGTAGGTTTTTCTCACCTTACATAACCCCCGTTACACCGGTCAAGTTTTCCTAAAAATTCTTTCCTTTTTGCAAACGGTTTCAAAAGATTCGCGGAAATCACTGAAGTCAAGGCTTTCTTTGCTACCAAGACATAGAAAACCCCTATGGCACAAACTATCCATGAACAAAGACAAGATCCGATTCTGTAAAGTTTTATCAAAGTAAATGAAAACATTTCGGCACACAATTAAGTTCATTTCTCCAAAGCTGGTATCCGTAACCATGTTGTGAAAGGAAAAGACGATTTTTTCTTTCAGTAAATCATGCATTTTAATGGAGCCGTATTTGGAAAGATAGTAATCGGATAAGGACGCCTCCCCTCCTGCACTGCAATAGTTTTTCGCATATTGCTCCATATTTTTATTGGAATAAATACCCTCCCGTGCCACATCCAGGGAACTTTGGTTAAAATCCGTGGCGTAAATCTGCGTCTTTTTCAAAAGACCCTCCTCTTGGAGAAGGATGGCCATGGAGTAAACTTCCTCCCCTGTGGAGCATCCCACATGCCACACCTTGATGAAAGGATAGGTCCTCAAGATAGGAAAAACCTTTTTGCGAACCGCTAGAAAAAAATCGGGATCGCGAAACATCTCCGTGGTGGAAATGGACAGGGCTTGCAGAAGGTTATTAAAAAAATCCTGGTCATGAAGGACCTTCGGGACCATATCAGAGAGACTGTCCAACTTAAACTTCGTCTTGATTAAATTTAAGCGGCGCTTTAAGGAGGAACGGGCATAGTGTCGGAAGTCGTACCCGTACCTGCAAAATATGGCTTCCAACAGGAGGTCCGTTTCAATTTTTTCAAGATCTTTGGGTTTCATTTCGGGTTACGGGTTACGGGTTACGGGTTGCCAATTATCAATCATAAATCTTCAACCATCAATCACCATTCCTACTTCCTATCAAACAACCAAACACGGATCATGGATATGAGCTTTTCAATTTCAACCGGTTTGTTCAGATAGTCGCTGGCCCCGGCTTCCATACATTTAGCCCGATCCTCCGGCATAGCCTTTGCCGTGAGGGCAATAATGGGAAGGTCCTTGAACTTCTTCATCCCACGAATTCTCCGCATAGCTTCATAGCCGTCCATAATAGGCATCATAATATCCATGATGACCAGATCAATGCTTTCTTCATTGTCCAGTATTTCCAGGGCCTTTTCCCCATTTCCGGCCTTCAGGACCTCCATTTTTTTTTCTCGTAACAACTTTGCAAGGGCGTAGGTGTTTCTCATATCGTCATCCACCAGGAGTATTTTCCGGTCTTTAAGCAGTTTATCCGAGTCATGGAGCATACGGATGATCTGTTGTTGGCCGGATGGCAATGAGGATTCCACGCTATGCAAAAACAGAGAGGCCTCATCCACCAGTCTTTCGGGAGAGTGCACATCCTTAATGACAATATTCGCCGTATATTTTTCTAGCTCCTCATGCTCTTCCCGGGAAAGTTCCTTGCCGGTGTTTATGATCACGGGGGGCATTTCTAGTTCGCTGTCCTCATCCAGTTTTTTTAACACTTCAAAACCGTTTAGATCAGGAAGCCCCAGGTCCAAGATTACACAGTCAAATTTCGTTGTTTTTATCTTTTTCAGGGCCTCTTGTCCGCTAGCTGCGGTAATGATCTTCACTCCCTGGCTTTTCAGGAGTTTTTCAATGCTCATGCGCTCTTTTTCATCATCATCGGCAACAAGAATGCTCTTGCTCTCCCCTTTCAAGAGATGGTCGAATTTGGATAGTACCTCTCCGATGCCTTCTTCGGTAACAGGTTTTGACATAAAACCAATGGCTCCCTTGCGCAGGGAAGCATTGCGGGCGTCATAACCGGAAATAATATGGACGGGGATATGTCTGGTTTCCAGGTTGAATTTCAATTGGTCCAGAACGCTCAAGCCGTCCAGGCCGGGGAGCCGGACATCCAAAATGACGGCGCTGGGAGAATATTTAGAGGCAAGATAAAGCCCGCTGGGACCATCGCCCGCCGCCAGACATTTGTATCCTTTTTTGCCGGCAAGTTTTATTAAAATCTTCGCGAATTGGATGTCATCTTCAATGATCAAAACGGATTTGTCATTTTTTTCGAGCCCCTCCCTGTCATCCGGCAAAAACTTTCCAGGCTCCATGGAATGGGCAGCCCCTTTTCTTTTTTCCTCGAAAATTGGGGTGGGACCTGAAGCGGGAAGCGATTCTTGTGGATCCTTCTCATTTAGCTGAGCAGATTTTTGTTCCAGTGGGTGGTAAAGAGTGAAGGTAGAGCCCTCACCTTCCTTGCTCTGTAACTGGATTTCCCCGTTTAAAAGGCTTGCCAGTCCCCGCGAAATGGTGAGTCCAAGTCCGGTGCCGCCGAACCTTCGGCTCGTGGATCCATCCGCTTGCTGGAATGCCTCGAAAATAGCCCTCTGCTTTTCCTCCGGGATACCGGAGCCTGTGTCTATCACCGAAAAGGCAATGGAGTTTTCTGCATTGAGACCACCTGTTCGAAAACAAACTCCCGACCCGGGGGAATGGACCTTTAAGATAACCGAGCCCCTGGATGTAAACTTAATGGCGTTGGAGAGAAGGTTCCTCAAGATTTGAAGCAACCTTTGTTTATCCGTGTTCACGGTTTGGGGCAGGCCATTCTCGATAATAGTTTTGAGCTCAATATTTTTTTCTTTGGTTATGGGGCCGAACTGCTTTTTTATTTCGTCTTGGATCCTGGAGATTTTAAAATCCTCGAAATGCACGTCCAACTTCCCCGCTTCCACTTTAGATAGGTCCAGGATGTCGTTGATAAGCCTGAGGAGGTCGTTTCCACTGCCGGAAATAACCTCGGCCGACTCTATTTGGCTTTCCGAAAGATTTCCTTCTTCGTTGGAGGCGAGGTTTTTGGCCAGGATCAGCAGGCTATTTAACGGGGTTCTGAGTTCATGGGACATGTTGGCTAGAAATTCCGATTTGTACTTGCTGGCCAGGGCCAGATCCCTGGCTTTTTCCTCCACGTCGCTTTTCGCTGATTCAACTTCGTCCTTGGACTGCCTAAGCTCTGCCGACTGGGTTTCAAGTTCTTCGGCCTTTTCTTCCAGTTCCTCGTTGGCGGCCTTTAGTTCTTCCTGTTGGCATTGCAGTTCTTCCGATTTTTCCTCCAGCTCCTCGTTGCTAGCCTTCAATTCTTCTTGTTGAGATTCCAGTTCTTCAGTAAGGCTTTGAGACTCTTTAAGCAATTCTTCGGTCTGCATGGAGGCGAACACGCTGTTCATGATAATTCCCAACTGTGCTGCTAATTGCTCAAGCAGGGCTTTCTGGATCACCGTGAATTCCTTGAAAGAGGCAAGTTCGATAACGCCTAACAGGTCCCCTTCAAAAATTACAGGATGAAGAATAATGTTTAAAGGGGTCCCCTGGCCGAGGCCCGAATTTATTTTAATATAATCCGGGGGGACCGGGGACAACAGGATAGGCTTTCTTCCCTGGGCGCACTGTCCCACCAGGCTTTCTCCAAATTCAAATTGATTAGGAATATCCTTTCGCTTTTCATATCCGTAAGCACCCTGTAACTCTAAAAAGGTCTTATGGTTTTCCGTTTTTTTTATGTAAAAAGCCCCGTAACCTCCTCCCATATGCGGAGTAAATTCATTAAGGAAGGTTTTGGCCAGGATCTTCATATTGGCAGCTCCCTGGACTTTCCCGGAAATCTCGGCTAGATGAGACTTCAACCAATTCTGGTCCTTCTGTTCCTGAGAGATCTTTCTGAGGCCGGTGGTCATTTTTTCAAAAGCTTTTGCCAGGACCCCGATTTCATCCCTGGAAGTTATTTGCAGGTGTTGTGACAGGTCCCCTCCGGCAATAGTTTTGGCAACTTTAACAAACCTGAATAAGGGTCTGGTGATGCTTCCGGCTATCAACCAACTAATGGTCAGGGTCAAGAGAATGGCGAAAAGAGTTCCGAAAAGAATGAATAAGGTTGTCCTCTGGGCTACTTCTTCAGCCTTTTTTTGCCTTTCTTTAATTAGCTCCTCTTCGATGCTAGTAAAATCGCCCAGGAGGACACGCAACCGGTCCATTATCTTTTTCCCTGCCTTTTTCGCTATTAACTCCGAAACGTCCTTGATAGACGTGGGATGTTTGTCCATTTCCCGCCTGGCCGCGTTTGCCGGTTCTGCGGCCCTTTTTAGCCACTCCTTTGTGAGCCTTTCCAATGTTCCAACATTCTTTTTCACCAAATCGGTGTCATAAGCGTTTTTGTCCACCAACTCATGAAGCTCCGCCATGTGCTTGTTGAGCGCAATTTTTCCGGCCTCAAAAGGTTCCAGAAATTCCTCTTTACCGGTGACTAGAAAACCTCGTTCACCTGTCTCCTGGTCCACCATGTCTTTTGCAATGTTTACTACGAGGATTTGGGCTTTATAGTTTTTCTTCTTTTTAAAGAAGTTCTCCAACTCCTTTACTACCAGCCTTATCTTGCCCATGATCCCTTTTCCAACGCCTCGACCCAGAAGCTCTTGAAGATATTCGGCATCAACGGCCCCTTCCTCAATTTCCTTCCGTTTGGCAATTGCGGGCTCGGCAACTGAGGTGATCCATTTGTGGACTATTTTCTCGATTTCTTCCAGATTATGCACCTGCTCTGGGTTATCGGACACCAGCTTTTTCGTAGCATTCAATTCTTTAAAAAAGGAGGTCATACCCTGGTCGTAAGGCTCCAGGAATTCCGGTTTTCCCGTAATTAAAAATCCCCTCTCGCCGGTTTCCATGTCGATCAAAAGTTTTGTCAGCTTGTTGCCCGAGGCAATCACTTCTTCGGTGTGCTCCACCCAATTGGCTGTTTCCAACAAAGAGTCGGTGTTGGAAAACGTGGCCAGGGCCATAAGGGCCATCAATACCATGGCGACGCTATTTCCAATGAGAATCTTGGTCTTCATTTTCAGGTTGTTGAACCAGTTCAACATGGCTGCTCCTTTTTAATGCAGTGACGAGTAGCGTACGTTTTTTTCAGTTGAGAGTCTTTAAACCATCCCAACATGGGATAAGTATATGATTCCTCAGGGGAAATTCCAAGGGTAGGCGTGCTATTAGCAGTCTAAATTAGAAGCACTAACTGGTGGGTTTATGTAAGAAAACAGGTCAGAAATTCCCTATAGCTAAATTCCCACCGGAACTTCCATGACCATCCCCTCTGTACAAGGCGGCATAAAGAATATTGCATGAAATTATTAACCCCCGGCTTTTGCGTCCATCTATTGCAATAATGATTAGTATTAACTATTTACTTTTTTTAAGAATGCGTTACCATTGATAATTAGTGCTTGGCCGGAAGCAATATCCTCCTTATATTTCAGTGGTTTAGGTTGAATTTCTTTTTTGAAGATTTTCTCAATTGGGTTGCAATTATTATATGAGTATAATATGCTTCTATAATAATTATGTTGAATCTTCCCATTTTTTTCTAAACTTCGATATAGGAAACCCATGAGAAAAGTCGCAAATATTCAATTTCAAATTGGTCAGCAAGATATTTCTCAA
>JAJDAS010000644.1 GCA_029261755.1 Nitrospinia bacterium | reverse complement strand
CGGATACGTCCATGGTGAATCGTCCTCCATCTTCCATGGCCTCCATAGCGTTTCCCGCGATATTGTAAATAGCCCTTTGGATTTTATCGGGATTAATTTCCAGATCCCCGGTATACTTTATGTTTTGTAGAAATTCTATTTTCTTATCTTTGAAATCTTTTTCCAGAAAGAAAATAATATCGTTAAAAAAGACCGCGCAGTTTACCCTTTTATAATCCAATGAGGTCTCCATGCCTTTGGAGTAATCCAGAATTTCCTCCGACATGCCCATCAATCTGTCCATGGACTTAATGATGATATGGATGATCTTCTCATCCTCTGAAGATTGACTGGAAAGCAAGTCCATAAAACCCCGGATGGTAGCCATGGGATTTTTTATGTCGTGAATAATGGTGGCGGCCATTTTTCCAACGGTGGCCAACCTTTCCTTTTTGATATTTTCCTCTGCCAGAATAGAGTTTTCGATAAAGACTCCGGCCAGGGAAGCGAACATCACGAGAACCTCTTGATCTTCTTCGTTGAAAACGGATGATTGTTTATTGAGCACTTGCACTACGCCGATGAGTTTGCCCTGAAGATTTTCCATAGGCGCGCAGAGTAGATTTTTTGTTTCAAATCCGGTTTGTAAATCAAATTCCGAGTTAAAATATTCATCTCTGGAAACGTCCTTTGTATTTGTTACCTTTCTGGTCCTGGCAACATAACCGGCTATTCCTTTACTGATATGGAACCTGATATTCCCTGCCTCCACATCTTCCGAAACCTTTAACCAAAGCTCCTCGCTTTTTTCATCATAGAGAAACAAGGAACTCCTGTCCGCTCCAAGAATGTCGCTTATCTCTTGAATAATGGTGGTTAACAACTTGTTGAGATTTTTTTGGGTGGACATGACCTTGCCGACTTCAAGGATTTTTGCAATCTTTTCATTTCGTTCTTTTAATTTTTTTGTGGCAACCTCCACCTTCCTTTCCAGCTCATTTTCCCGATTGACAATCTCTTCATCCAGTTTTTTCATCAACCGGTCAACCTCCAGTTCCATCTCTTTCTTTTTTAGAGCCTTCTCAACGGCGATGCCAATCCCGCCAAAGCCAAATTTTTTGGTTACGTAATCATCTGCTCCCAACTTCATCAGTTTCACTGCTATGTCTGCGGTGTCGGCGGTGGACACAACCACCACACCTATGGCCGGGAAATCGTTCTTGATGGTTTTCAAGACCTCATCTCCGTTAAAATCAGGGAGATAATAATCCAGGAGAACAATAGCCGGAGGATCCTGTCGGATGGTTTCAAGGGCTTCTTCACCGGAAAAAGCCAGGGATACGGAGCATTTTGGATCGGGAAAATAGCCTTCGAGACCGTCGGAGATCTGACTGGCCACGAGTTTATTATCTTCTACAACCAGGATCTTAAGTTTTTCTTTCATCTCAGGCATGGTTAAATGTTTTATTTAAGGGTGGATGTTTCTGAATGTTTGTGTTTTCATTGTATATTATGCAGTTGGAAAATATAATGGGCAGTGATCAAGGAGATATTTTAAAACATTCTCTGCCATTAAGCTATAATTATTTTAAATTCTCATGAACCAGAAAATTTACGATCAGCTTGCCTTGGAACTGCCAACTCATTTCATAGGAAAGAAAATTATCTTTCTAAAGGAAGTCGACTCCACCAATAACCATGCCAGGAAACTTTTTGAGAGAGAAAAAGGGAAAGTGCAGGAAGGCACAACTATCATTGCGGATAACCAAACAAAGGGGAGGGGACAGTTTAACAGACAATGGCACTCTGCTCCGGGAGCAGGTGCTTATTTAACAGTGGTATTGACTCCACCCCTGGCCCTGGAAAAGGCCTTACCCGCCATATCCCTTATGACAGGTGCCGCCGCTGTGGAGGCACTGGAAGGATTGCTCCAAACCAAATTTAGTTTAAAATACCCCAACGACATTTATTGGCAAGGAAAAAAGGTTGGGGGTATATTAACGGAGAGCCTGGGAGGCGGAAAAAACGAACTCAAGAAGCTTTTTGTGATTGTGGGAATTGGGGTCAACCTATATGCAGATCCCTCTTTTTTGCCTGAAGATGTGAGGAAAGATGCCTGTTCTCTTTTCGTGGCCGGTCCTGGGATTACCCCGGTTGATTTTATCCGGGAGTTCAGCATCAGTCTGGAAAAATGTTATGAAGACTTTCTGAACAGAAACTTCATCAGGATTGTGGACTGCTGGAAGGAGAGGATGCACGAAATACCGGAAGAGGCCAAAGGAAGGTTGGAAGGCTTGGTTAGGCAAAGCGCCAGGTCTGAACGGAGTGATGGAGTGATGGAAGGCCTCTGGTTCCCAGGGCTTCCCTGGGAATCCATACCTGGAGGCTCTGCCTCCAGTGTAGACCATTGAACAACTGGGACCCCTCTCAAACCCTTGCAAAACATCGTTATAGGGCGGAAGAACTAATGTGGAGTACATCGACTGTGTCGATGTTATGAACAATGTTCCTTATTGTTTTACGTGTTTTGGTTTACTGGCTCGGATTAAAAGATTAAAGGAATAGATTTTTTTGAGCAGTGACACAGTCCCTGCACTCCATACTCAGGGAAAAAGCTGCTCTAAAACAGGTTCGATAGTATAGGGCAAATAGATGGAAAACATAGAATCAGAGGAACTTTCCAATATTCCATCACTCCAATACTCCCTTACTCCATTCTTTCACCCAAAAACCCCATGACCAATCAAACCAAGCTGCTAATAGCCATCGCCATACCCATTCTAATTCTATTAATCCCTAAGGACTCTATCCCCATTCAGGGGATATCTACCATAGAGCATAGGTTTATAGCCATATTTGCCATGGCTACCCTGTTTTGGGTTTTAGAGCCCATTCCCATCTTTGCCACATCGGTTTTAATTATTTTCGTTGAATTGGTCATGGTTTCCGATAAGAGTTTTATTCTGTTCAAGGAGCAGGCTGGTGATATAAACTTCGGAACAGTCTTAACCTATAACGAGATTATGGCAACCTTTGCTTCGCCCATTATCATGCTTTTTCTCGGAGGTTTTTTTCTGGCCATGGCGGCTACAAAGTATCGACTGGATATGAACCTCGCCCGCATTCTTCTCAAGCCTTTTGGGAAAAATCCCAAGAATGTTATGCTGGGCCTCATGGCCATTACCGCTGTGTTTTCCATGTTCATGAGTAATACCGCCACCACCGCTATGATGTTGGCGATTCTTACGCCGGTATTGGCGGCGTTTAAAGATAACGATCCAGGCAAGGCGGCCTTTGTTCTTTGCATTCCCTTTGCAGCCAATATCGGGGGTATCGGCACACCCATTGGGACTCCACCCAACGCCATTGCGTTGAAGTATCTTACGGGGGAAGGGTCCATTGGGTTTGGCGCATGGATGTCTTTTGGAGTACCCTTTGTCATCGTTATGCTGTTTTTCGCATGGCTGCTTTTGTGTTTCTTTTTCCCGGCGTCCACGAAACAAATTGACCTGGACATCAAGAGCAAGTTCCTGAAAAACCGGAAGGCCATAACGGTCTATCTTACTTTTGCCACAACGATCTTATTATGGTTGTTTGATTTTCTTCATGGGATGAATTCCTACATCGTAGCCATGATTCCCGTTGTGGTTTTTACCACCACAAGAATTATTACCACGGAAGATCTGCGCAGGATCAGTTGGGACGTCCTGTGGCTGGTTGCCGGAGGCATTGCCCTGGGGATGGGACTTGAAAAAAGCGGCCTCACCGTGCATCTTATAGAGAGCATTCCCTTTTCCTC
>JAJDAS010000643.1 GCA_029261755.1 Nitrospinia bacterium | reverse complement strand
GCGATAGCTATATAAACGGGTATGGGGAATCCGCAAACATTGAAGGCGATTACGTTTACCCTTTATTAAAATCATCGGATTTGGGGAATAGCCGCATTTTTCCAAGAAAGCACGTTATTGTTACACAAAAAAATGTTGGTGACGACACCAGTGAAATCAAAAAAAATGCCCCAAAAACATGGGCCTATTTGAAGAAATATTCCGGAGTTTTAGATGCCAGGAATAGCATAATCTATAAAAAACGGCACCGTTATTCAGTGTTTGGTGTTGGGGGCTATAGTTTTACACCATGGAAAGTCGCGATTTCCGGCCTCTATAAAAATCTGCGCTTTTCCGCAGTTGGAAGCCAGAATGGGAAGCCCATTATGGTGGATGATACTTGCTATTTCATTCCATGTGAAACACAAAAAGAAGCAAGGTTTCTTGCCAGGCAACTAAACTCCGATGTTTGTTTGAAATTTCTTAATTCTTTAATATTTTTAGATGCGAAAAGGCCCGTTAATATTGATATTCTTAAACGAATTGATTTAAAGAACCTATCGGAAGTAAATGGACACCTTAAAGAGGCGATTAAATATCTTCCTTATGCTCAGGCATCCTTCTCAAAACAAACCTTGATGGTTTATGAAAAAGAAGCTTAATATCAACTCTCCGTTTAATAGCTATCTTGATACGGTAGTGGCAGCAAAAAAAACGGCACTATGATAGTTTTTGTGAACAAGGGCCTTCTAAATTCATAGGAAATATTCTAATAAATGGACAACCTAAAAACCTTCATGGCCAAAAGGTGTGAGCATTGCCCCCTCTGCCAATATGCCAGAAAAGAGCCAGATAAGTTGCTGGGGAAAATCATGCATTGGCATGGCACCTGGTGCCCATTCTGGAAAGCATGGGAAGAGGAGTTTGGGGAGAAAAGCAAGAATGGGGAAAAGGCGGGGGAGTCGAAGGCTTAAGGCATCACGTAACGTCTCAAAAAGTTGAGGGTGACTTCTATTTGAAAAGACCTTCTCTGGTTCCCCTCCTTAGCAAGGAGGGGGAAAGTGGCATTCTCCCTCAACCTTGTGAGACATTACATCTCCTCCGACGCCAATAATGATACCCACTCAAATTAGAATGGGTTTAACCGGTGGTTTACAGCCACTGGAATTCACAAGCAGAGCCTGATGAAATATCGTTAACACCCACATCTATCTTCATCAAAGCGTTGGCTTTGGTGAGAGCCATCATGTGGCCGGAACCCAGGTAACGAATCAGCTGGATGGTCCATTGTCCACCCTCCTTTTGGACATAAACGGGAAGGTACTCTTCCCGCGAACTATCCTTTCTGCGGTAATCAAGAGCCAATACACCCTGCTCCCTGATCCCTTCTTCACTAGGCAATCTCATTAGGGATTGTAAAGCCGGTTTTACCAGTTGGTTGAAGATCACCATGGTGGAAACAGGGTTCCCGGGGAGTCCGAATACCACGCTGCCGGTTTTCGTGGTTCCGAAATGGACCGGTTTTCCCGGTTTGATTCTTACCCTTTCGAACCAGAAATGTACACCGCTTTCCCGAAGAATGTCCGGCGCAATGTCGAAATCACCCATAGACATTCCCCCCGTCAGGAGCAGCACGTCCCTTTCCAGACCTTCCTTTATTTTTTCGCGGAGATGCTCTGGGTCGTCGTGAACGACCCCAAGGAAATGAACGGGCAATCCGATATTTTGGCACTGGGCCATCAAGCCATAAGAGTTGGAATTTCTGATTTTGCCGGGTCCTGGCTTTTCATCCGGTTCTATAAGTTCCGATCCCGTGGCCAGGACCGCAACGGTGGGAAACCTGAAGACCGAGGGCTGGGAGCATCCCGCCGAGGCAAGCATGGAAATTTCCTGGGGACGCAGACGAGCCCCCTTTTCCAATATCCTGTCACCCTTTTTTAATTCGAGTCCTCGAGTGGTCACATTCTCCCATGCCTGGGCCTGTTTTAAAATTCGGACGTTGTCGTTTTTTGCTTGAGTTGTCTTTTCCACGGGAACCACGGCGTCCGCGCCTTCGGGAAGGGGAGCGCCCGTCATTACTTTGGATACCTTACCGGAAGCGACCTTCGCTTTTGGCACAGCTCCGGCTGGTACGGTTTCCAGCAGTTCGAAATCGCCCTCGCCATCCGAAGAAACTACGGCATAACCGTCCATGTTGCACCGATTGAAGGGGGGGAAGTCCATATCAACACATACATCCTCGGCCAGTACCCGCCCAGTGGCGTCTTCCAACATTATTTGTTCCTGGCGATCCAGTCTTGGCACCTTTTCGCGGACCATCTGTTTTGCGGCTTCCACGGAAATCATATTGAAGGTTTTATTTCCTTTCTTTATCATACTTTATCCTTTTGCCATTGTTTTTCGGTTGTTTTTTAAATAAGAAAACATCGATTGCATAGGTAAACCCAGAGAATACTTGATTCCGATTTAAAGGTCAATGGACTTGGGTTCCGCCTTTATTCCTTCTATCGGGTTTTTGAATGAGCTGGAAAAACCGAGCAGCCTTCCTTGGATAGGTTTAAAAGTACACTCAAACACAAGCCGGTTTCTTGATCACAAATGGCAATTTTGATAAGATGCCATTAAGTAAAATTCCCCTTATACCAAACAGGAAGGTTACCAAAATCCTCTTTGTTAACACTTATTCCGATAATTCTACGGACTCTTCCCCCATTTCGGTCTACCCTTACTTCTTATCGAAACCAATTTGAAACCATATAAAGGTAATTGACCCCAAACTTACGAAAAGGTTTGAAGATAACTTGAACTCATGATAATGCGAATTTTTAGATCCATTCACACTCAGGTTTTATTGACGATTTTCCTACTTGCTCTTGGAAGCTGTGTGGCGCCTCGTCCGAAACCGGATGCCACCCCACCCCAGGAACCTCCTGTTGAGTCCCCAACCACAACCCCAATAGAATCTGATGTGGAACGAACCATTCTGCTGGTAGATGAGAACCATGAGGCAGAAGCATATTTTTATTATCTAAAGGGGTCTCTTTTAGAACAGGAAAATAATTGGAAAGACGCTCTGGAGGCATACAAAAAAGCCATGCTTTACGACCCTCACTCCCCAACGTTGTTGCAAAAAATAGCGACTCTCCACTTAAGGCTGGGTGATTACCCCGAAGCCGTAAAGGCATGCGAGGATGTTCTGAAAAAAGATCCTAACAACACCAAGGTTTTACTTATGATTGCGGGATTATATGCCGGAAACAGGGATTTTAAACGGGCTACGGAATATTATAAGAAGGTGATTGCCGTTGCGCCTCAGGAAAACCACGCCTATTTGTACCTTGGGACTATTTACAATCAAACCGGCCAACCTGAAAAAGCTATTGAGATTTTGAAAGAACTTATGAAGATTCAACCCGATTCCATCATGGGTTTTATGGCGCTTGGCAATGCATATTTCAGAGCCGGCCTTTTTTCCGAAGCCGAAACTTATTTTCGAAAGCTGGTGGAACTAAGGCCCAAGTACACCAGGGGAATAGAAGCTCTTGCCATCACCCTCCAGAATCAAAAAAAGTATGATGAGGCCATCGAGTTGTACAAAAACATGCTCAAATCCGACAGTGAAAACACCCGCATTCACGATATCCTGGGACATCTCTACATTTTAAAAGATTCTCTGCCAGACGCTCTGGAGCAGTACCAAAAGTTCAGTGAGTTTGAGCCGGAAAATGTGAACGTGCACATGAAAATGGGGTTGATATACCTGGAGATGCAAGATTTTGCAAAAGCCCTGGACGAGCTCATGCTGTTTCTGGCCGCTAATCCTGACAACCTCAAGGCGCATTTTTACGTTGGCGTTATTTACGAAACCATGGAGCAATACGAAGAAGCCCTAAAAAAATACCTGTTTGTCTTGGAAAAGGACCCCCAAAAAGCTGAATTTCGTTTGAATACAGCCCGAATTTACGAAAAGATGGAAAAGGAGCCCCAGGCCTTGGAAATTCTGGAGGAAGGGATCGCCATGGACCCTGAAAACGACGCCAACTACAACTATCTCGGCTTACTGAAAACCAAAGCCAAAAAATATGAAGAAGCGGAAATAAATTTCAAAAAAGCATTGGAACTAAAACCCACCGCACAATACCATTACAACCTTGGTGGTCTCTATGAAAGGATGAAAAGGTATGACGAGGCCATCGCCTCCATGCAAAAGGTCCTGGAATTGGACGCCGAAAATGCGGCGGCACATAATTTTATCGGATATCTTTTGGCTGACCTCAACCGGGACCTCAAAGTAGCGATGGAACATGTTCAAAAGGCCCTGGAAAAAGATCCGAAAAATGGATACTATCTCGACAGCCTTGGATGGGTCTATTACCGGATGGGAAAGTTGAAAGAAGCTGTCTCGGAAATAAAAAAGGCGTCTCAAGTGTCGGAACCCGACCCGGTAATATTTGACCACCTGGGAGATATCTACTTCGATATGAAGAAATATGCCAAAGCGCTGGAATCCTGGAAAAAGGTCCTTTCTTTGACCGAAAAATCTCCCAGCGATAGTATAGTTGTTGAGGAAATCCAGGAAAAAATCGAAAAAACCAATAATGCCTTGAAGGTAATCAAAACGAAATGAATCGAAAAGCGGTGCTATCCGCTTTATCCCTTGCCCTCCTTTTCACCGGTTTTTCCCCTGCCTGGCTAGAAGCAGCTCCCAATGGAACAACCTCCCCGGAACCAAGCACCAGCCGGAAATTGCACGCAAAGACCGCAGGAATCGAAGCCATAATGAATCGCTCCGACTCTGTTCGCTCCATATCCGGGTTGGTCAAAATTCAGATCCACACCCCCCAAATGAATAAAGGGTTCAAAGCGGCAATCCTTTTGGAGGCTGATGGCTCCATGAGGATCGATGGTTTGACCCCCTTCGGTACCGCAGCTTTCTATCTCGTTTATGTTGAGGATAACCTGTTGGTGCACGATCCGTCTTCGGAGATGCTTTATCTGGACTACCTACAAATGGATGAGCTGTTGAAACACATGGATTTCCCCAATACAGGCTACAGTATATTGGAGTTGATATCCGGGAGCCTGCTGAATCGTCGGATTACAGGGAAAGCTACCCTGGAGGAGGTGGGAAAGGGAGAGGAGTTTTTGCTTAGGGTAAAACGGGATAAAAATGCCGGGTCTTACAAAGTGAAGTTGGATCCATCTTTCCTTCCGAAGAGGGCGATGATTTTTTTGGAGAAAGGAAAGGGGTTTGCCGCCGCCTATTCCAACTATCAGGATATCCAGGGATTCCAGTTTCCCTTTGATTCCGTTTTTCGGATTCCGAAAGAGAAAATCACCATTAAGTTCTCCTTCAGGGACTTGCGCCTGGGAAATAAATTCTCCAGCAAGGACTTTAGAGTTCCAATCAGTTCCAGTCCGAATTTTGTAAGCCGCAAGGAAATGGCTGGTCAACTCAATCTCAATGCTTCACAACCGAGCGGCGCGGTTCCTTAACCAGTGGTCGGCCAGCACAATGGCAACCATACTTTCCGCCACAGGTACAATTCTCGGACAGATGCACGGGTCGTGACGGCCTTCAACACGAATTTCCTTTTTCTTCCCTTTCAAATCCACGGTCCACTGCGATAATGAAATGGAAGCCGTGGGTTTCACTGCGGCGCGAATTACAATATCTGCTCCGGAGGAAATTCCTCCCAGGATGCCACCCGCGTTGTTGGTCGTTTGGTGTTGCGCCCCTTCCGGGACAAAGGAGTCATTGTTTTGCGAACCCAATAGTCCAGCCGCCTGGAACCCTGCGCCGATTTCCACGCCCTTTACGGCCCCAATGCTCATCAAGGCTTTGGCCAGATCGGCATCCAGCTTGTCAAAAGCCGGTTCACCAAGTCCGGCCGGAACACCCTTGGCTCGCACCTCGATAATGCCACCCACGGACTCCCCCTTTTTTTTAAAGTGGAGAATCCTGTCCACCATCTGTTTCGCGGCTTCCTTATCTGGACATCGGACGTCGTTACGCTCAATTTCCTTGCGATGGAAGCTTCCCATCTTGATGTCATGGATTTGAGTGGTATACCCAAAAATTTCCAATCCCTCCAGAGCAAGGAATTTTTTGGCTATGGCTCCTCCGGCAACGCGTCCCACGGTTTCTCTGCCACTGGAACGTCCGCCTCCCCTATAGTCCCTGATCCCGTACTTCTCATGGTAAGTGAAGTCGGCGTGGCCGGGTCGAAAGAGCGTACGGTTTTTTTCGTAACTGGAAGAGTCGGCATCTCTGTTTTTCACAAGAATGGAAATGGGAGCGCCAGTGGTTTTTCCCTTGAAGATCCCGGAGTGAATCACAGCCAGGTCGGCTTCCTTCCTGGCCGTGGTGACCCGGCTACGACCGGTTCTGCGGCGGTCCAACTCTTTTTGAATATCCTTCTCGGATAATCGCAACCCCGCCGGGCATCCGTCCACTACCACTCCCACGGCTGGACCATGTGACTCCCCCCATGTGGTGATACGAAAGATAGTTCCAAATGAGTTTCCGCTCATGGGCTTTCCTTTTTCATGCGAAGGCGAAAGCGAATCACTTTCAAAGCAGTATCAATATACTGCCACAAGGTCTTGGTGGTCTCCCCATGCACACGTTCTTCGAAAAATATGGGGATTTCTTTGATCCTGTAGCTTTTCAGCGCACAAGCGTAAAGAATCTCTTCCACGATGGAAGGACCCACTGAAACCATTTTGTCCAGTTGAATCGATTCCAAGACGTTTCGTTTGAAACAACGGTAACCGGAGGTGCAATCGTTGATAGGGACACCCATCAAAAGGCGTATGTAGGTATTGGCAAACCAAGTGATAAATACTCTACCAATATTCCTGCCCTCTTCCTTTCCTCCATCCGTAAGCCTGGACCCGATTACCACGTCATTATTTTCCATTTCGGCAATGAGGGCTGGAATGAACTTCGGATGGTGGGAATAGTCGGCGTCCATTTCTATAATGTAATCTACGCCGGACCTGGCGGCATGCAACAGACCTTCAACCCCGGCGGTGCCTCGCCCTTTTTCCTTGGTGCGGTGAATAAGTTCCAGACGGTCTTCTTTTTCGGACAGTTCTTTTACCAGCTTCCATGTCCCATCCGGAGAATCATCATCCACCACTACGATGGAGATATTGGGATTTATGGAAAGAATTTCGGGAATCAGTTTTTTGATATTCTCCCTTTCATTAAAGGTCGGGAGCATAACCATGGTTTTTTTCATTGAGTCCGTTGCAAGGAGGGAAATTGAAGGCGGGGAACAGTTGAAAAAAGAAAGGCCCAATGAAGGTAGTCTTCATTGGGCCGGATTTCTTTAATAACTATTCGATATTCCTGATGGCTGACTGGATTCTTCTCCTGATGCTGGAAGGAGGACCATTATCCAGGGCGTTATTCAACACCTCAATAGCCTTGGATCTTTCGCCAATTTCATTGTAAGCCAGGCCCAACATATACCTGGTATCGTGGATCTTGTTGCTCATAGGGTAGCTATCGATGACGTTGTGGTAATTGTCGATGGCCTTTTCGAATTCACCGAGTTTGTAATGGCATTGCCCTGACCAGAAAAGGACATTGTCTGCCAGATCCTCCGGTGGATTCATCCCGGAAAGATCCTGCAGGGTAGCCAGTGAATCTTCATATCGTCGGGCGTTGTATTGCTGAATGGCCTTGTCATACCCTTTCTTCACGCTCATTCCGCCCCGGAGGGTGGAGACGCGGGTTTGTCCATAGTCCCTTTTCGTTTTTAATTCCCTGATCTCTTCCCGGAGGTTTGTCAGCTTGTCCTTCAGATTATCAACTTCCTCGGAACTGCCTCCCCCTCCTCCTACTTGGTCCAAACGATCTTCCACGTCCCTCTTGGAATCTTGCAGATCACTCAATTCTTTTTCCAGGGAACTAATGCTACCCTCCAAATTGTTTATTTTATCTTGGGACTCTTCCTGCTTGGCGGTCAACTCTTCGATCTCGGCTTCCAGTGCGTCTACGGAACCACCATCCGCCGCTTCCCCTTCTTCCTCAAACTCTTCATCTAGGTTATCGATTTCTTCTTCATCCTCGAAACCCAACATGGAACACCCTGTGAGTGACATCCCAGTTCCCATCGCAAGCAAACCAGCAAAAAATATAATTCCCAACTTTTTCAAAATTGAAGCCATGTGACCTCCTTATTTTCCCGAAAATACGGTATAGGTTAACCTAATTTAATTAACAAAAAAGTATAAGTGATTATAAGAAAGCGCCTATTTAAAGTCAAGATAAACGTACCTGTTTTCCCGTCACAAACAGGTCTTTCTATCCCCGTTTGACTTCATCATCACAAAAACAATATCATAAATCCTTCTCATGAGGCAAGGTTACAAACGGTTCTTTAATAGGGTCTTAGAGAAAAAGACCGCTATTTTGCCATAAGTTGAGCGCCTTTCATTTTCCACCCATTGGTTCTTTAGCTTTTTCCGCCAGGATTAATTATGGATGCAGATTTCACTCGTGAATTGATCGCGGATTTCATTGTCGAAGCCCGCGAACATTTTGATGTGGTGGAAAACAGCATTCTGGAGCTTGAAAAAGACCCCACCAACGCGGAACACCTCCGCAATGTTTTCCGCGCTTTTCATACCATCAAAGGAAACGCAACCCTGCTGCAACTCACCTCCTTAACGGCCATCAGCCACAGGGCCGAAAACATGCTGGCAAAAATCAGGGACGAAGCAAGACCCGCCGATTCCAAGACCATTGATGTAATTTTGGCAGCTACCGATATTCTGAAAAGACTTGTCGCCCACCTGGAAAAAAACGAAGAAGTTGAATATGACCTGGCGCCTATTTATGAAAGAATAGACTGGGAGGTAAACAGGCCGAAATCTTCCTTTTCTCCTGCTCCTTCGATGGCCGAAACTCCGGTCCCACCTCCATCGCCACCACCACAAGCTTTTTCACCGCCGGCAACCAAACAAGAACAACCCTCCGCACTGCCTGCCAAGGAAGAGCAAGCGATTCCCCAACAACCATTGGGCCGGGAAATAAAAAAATCCGTAGGAAGAGTCCACCTTTCCACCAGACAACAAAATGGGACCTCTATTGTGGTGGTGGCCGGAGTGATGGATCTCCAGGGGATCGATGTATTGTTAAAAGAAATGGTTAGGGTAGCTGATAGCGGTTCAAGGGAAATCATCGTTGATCTCGAACGGGTTCCCTCCGTAACCTGTTTGGGGTTGGGAGGCTTATGGGCTACCCATCAAAGTCTCAAGGAAAAACATGGGGATTTGAAGTTGCTGCATGTCCAGCCAAACGCCCAGAGAATCATGCAAGTTACCAAGCTTTTGGATCAGTTCGAGATTTTTGGGTCACTCCAGGACGCATTAAAAGGGTCTTAGGACGTGTCAATTCAGGCCTTTGAGTGGAATGATGCAGTGATGGAGTGGTGGAATATGGTTTTTAAAGCAAGGTTTTATCATTCCAACATTCCATTTTTCCATTACTCCATCCAACTAAGGTGTTGCCGTGCGTCTAACTGTCCTGGGATCAGGTTCCTGCGTCCCATCACTGAAAAGAGGAGCATCCGGAATCCTTCTCCAAGCCTCAGGCCAAAATATCCTTATAGATATGGGTTTGGGGACCCTCCACAAGTTATTGCAGTTGGGAATTACTTACTCGGATGTGGACCTTGTGGGCTTTACCCATGTTCATCCCGACCATATTTCCGAGTTGGTTCCCTTTCTTTTTGCAAGTAAGTATGGGGAGAAAAAACGGGATAGAGATCTTACCGTCTTGGGAGGAAAGGGTTTTCTTTCCTTTTTCGAGTCTCTTTCCAAGACATTTCAAAACTGGCTGGAACCGGAAAATTTCCAGCTTGAGGTGAGGGAGTTGACCGACTCCTCCATGGTTATCGGGGATATGGAGATCCGCACCAACTCTGTAAAGCACAGCGAAGAGAGTGTGGCCTACCGAATTTGCCAGGGAGATAAAACTGTTGTTATTTCGGGTGATACCGGATATTGTATAGAAATTGTAGAATTTTCCCGAGGCGCGGATCTTCTGGTTCTAGAATGCTCCTCGCCGAATTCTCACAAATTCGACACCCATTTAAACCCAGCCCTTGCCGGGAGTATCGCCACGGAATCGGGTTGCCGCCGACTTCTTCTGACCCACTTTAATCCTGTGTGCGATGAAGTGGATATCGGCTCCGAGGCCAGAGAGAATTTTGAAGGTGAGTTGATTCTGGCTGAGGATTTGATGGCGGTGGGTGTAGAAGCAAAGCTACGCTAGGTTAATATGAAAATTCAAATCACTTTGGAGAATTAATATGCAAAACAAAGACACCATGGAAGGGAGAACCGGACTGAATTTCCAGACTCCTCTGATTTTTGAACAGGGGAGTCAGGGGAGAAGCGGTTTTTCTCTGCCTGAAGACGACCTGGTAGAGACGAACGTCAAGACCTCCTTGGATTCTAACAGCCTCCGTGCTCCCATTGAAGGGATGCCGGAATTGAGCGAAGCCGAAATCGTGCGCCATTATACCAGGTTGGCCCAACAAAATATGAGCGTGGATGCCAACTTCTACCCCCTGGGCTCGTGCACCATGAAATATAACCCAAAAATCAATGAGGATGTAGCCTCTTTACCCGGTTTATCAGGGGTCCACCCTTATCAGTCGGAGGGATCGACGCAGGGGTGCCTCCAAATGATGTTTGAATTGGAACGGTACTTGGCTGAAGTCAGTGGGATGGACGAGGTATCCCTCCAACCGGCTGCGGGAGCCCAGGGAGAACTTGCAGGGATGTTGATGGTTCGGGCCTACATGGATAAAAAAGGAGAGAAAAGGCATAAAGTGCTCCTGCCCGATTCCGCCCACGGCACCAATCCCGCCAGTTCCGCTCTTTGCGGCTATGAAGTGGTGGAACTGAAATCCAATTCGGAAGGGCTTCTGGACCCTCAAACGGTGGCGGAAAACATGTCGGAAGATGTAGCCGCCCTCATGCTCACCAATCCGAATACCCTGGGGCTATTCGAGGAACAGGTGAAAGAGATCTGCCGCGCCATCCATGAGAAAGGCGGACTGGTCTATTGCGACGGGGCTAATCTGAACGCTTTGATGGGTATTGCGAAGATAGGCGATATGGGTGTGGATGTCCTCCACATCAATCTCCACAAAACCTTTTCCACGCCCCATGGCGGAGGCGGGCCAGGCGCCGGGCCCGTTCTCGTAAAAAAAGAACTGGCCCCGTTTCTTCCCGTCCCCGTTATCAGGAAAGAGGGAGAACGCTATTCTTTGAACTCCAACCTCCCGCAATCCATAGGGAAGTTAAAGTCTTTTTATGGTAACTTCGGGATCCTGGTACGGGCCTATGCCTACATCCGGTCCATGGGACCGAAGGGGCTAAAAGACGTAAGCGAGAACGCCATCTTGAACGCCAACTACATCCGCTCGAAATTACAAGAAACCTACCACGTGCCCTACAAAAGGACTTCTCTCCACGAAGCTGTTTTTTCCGATAAGCATCAGGAGGAATATCATGTTTCCACACTGGATATCGCAAAGGCATTGATCGATTACGGATTTCATCCTCCCACCATCTATTTTCCTTTAATTGTTAAAGGGGCTTTGATGATCGAGCCCACCGAAACGGAAACCAAGGAAACCATGGACCGTTTCATCGGGGCCATGAAAGATATCGCGGAGAGGGCCAAGAGCGAACCGGAAAGTTTGAAGGAGTCTCCCACCAGAAGCCTGCGGAGAAGACTGGATGAAACCATGGCGGCACGGAAGCCGAAATTGTGTTGTGATGTTTAAGGAGTTCGGGAAAAAACAAATCAAAAACTGGAACCACGAATTGCACTAATTTCACGAAAAAAAATTCATATATCTTTGTCTCTTTTTTCTCCTTCCACTTCGCCGCTTTCGGAATCAAGATGAATGGATTCCAAGGTTCTTTTGTCCACATCAATTCTCCACACCACCTTAACGCGTTCCTTACCCCGGTAACTTTTGGGATATTTGGGAGGCGCGTTCCTTTGAATCATGGAAAAAATATCCTCCCATAATTTCTCAGGATGGGATCTGTAATATTCCTTTTGTCTTTCTTTTGATTCCCGCTTTAAATCCCAATTGCGGTTTTCCAGTGATTTGGGTTTTTGAGTCATGGGCTACGCTTTTACGTGCTCACCTGGAGAGCTAATCTCTCACAATGAAATAAAGATTTAAAAAAACAAAACTCCAAAACATAGCCCAGTAGAGTAACCCCGGGGGTTTAATCCCGAGGTCCTCGTCGAACCGTAGATAGAGATTTCCACTATACGGCTCACCCGTTATTCTCGTCGCAAGGCATGCACAGAAAAACCCGATTCTGCTGGTATCAAAGAGGT
>JAJDAS010000642.1 GCA_029261755.1 Nitrospinia bacterium | reverse complement strand
CTTCGGGGCATCTTTAACCGATCCTCAATCGCGAAATCCTCGAAAGAGCGATGCTATTACTGCGGTTTCGCTTAATCGGATCGGCCAAACCTGCCCCAAACCTGGGCGCTAAAAATACCAAGTTATTGTTGGCCCTTTCCTAAATTATCCAGTTCCAGGAACTGTTTGCACTGTCCCATGATCTCTTCCCTCTCTTTTCCGTCAATTGGCTCGGCCAGAGATTGGATTTGATTTATGATTTCCACATGTGTTTTGTAGATTTCTTTTTGCTCCTCAATGGCGCCTGTTAGGCATTGGCTTTCCAAAAGACGGTTTTCATAGCTGTCCATGATTTCAGAGTTCAATTTTTTGATGTCCTGGAAACGTTTTTCCGCCTCCCACATCAATTGAAACAAACGGTAATAATTCTTCATTTTGGCGAGAAAAAGATCTTCAGCCAAAGGCTTGGGTATGACATCGTAGGCGCCTAGGCTTAAAGCCCTATGAATATCTTGTTCTTGATCCAGGGAAGAAATGACTAGGAAAATGGGATCGATATTTTCTTTACTTACCATCTCTTTGGAGTTTTTGGCTTCTTGCAGCAGTTGAAAGCCGTCCATTTCCGGCATCATCAGATCGGTGAGGATAATGGGGAAAAACTGTACTTTTAGCTTAGCTAACGCCTCCACCCCATTAATGGCCAAGGACACTTCATAGTCTCCAGTCTTTAATAGGAGTGCTTTAAGCGTTTGTGCCATGATCCGGCTGTCTTCCACTAGTAGTAAATTTGCTTTTTCCATGGATTCTCTTAAAGAGGTTTTTTAAAAAGGTGGTACGGGGCGGAGTCTCACAAGTTTAGAAAAAAGGCGTTACAAAATAACTAAAATCGTAATTCTTTAACGCAGACGCAGAGAACGCTGAGAAAAACTTTTTTTATTATTGTTCACAAAGAGTAAAGGAGTTAAAGAGGAAAACCGAAAATTCAATTATTCTTTTACCCTCTTTACCTTTTTTTCTCTTTGTCAGAATTCTTTTTATTTAATATATTCTCTGCGTTCTCCGCGATCTCTGCGTTAAAATCGTATGTTTGTGTCTCAGTTGAAGCTAAAGCAGATAATACTTGGCCTTATCCGCAATATCTTCCAGAGGAACAATTTCGTCAGACAGACCGGCTTCATTCACAAACCTGGGCATTCCGTAAACAACGCAGGTTTCCTGGTTTTGGGAAATGACGGATGCTCCGTTTTTCTTAAGAGCTTCGCATCCCTTCATGCCGTCTTGCCCAATCCCCGTCATGATAATCCCAAGAGTCCTGTTTCCGAAATGCTTAGCCAGGCTATCAAAAAGGACATCCACAGAGGGGCGGCAACTATTTGCCGGTGGTTCCTGATTGAGTCGAATCATATTCTTACCGTCTTCCGGTTCCACGACCATGTGGTAGCCTCCGGGTGCAATATAAACCCAGCCCGGTTTTAAGACGTCGCCGTCCTGTGCTTCCTTCACATTGATAGCGGACTGGGCATTCAATCGCTCGGCTAGTTGACCGGTAAAAATTGGCGGCATATGCTGAACCATCAACACAGGACAGCGCATGTCTGCGTCTAACTTTGGGATAACCTTGAGCAATGATTCCGGCCCACCCGTTGAAACTCCAAGCCCCACTACATCTTTTCTGAATCCTCTGGAGCTACGAGTAGCAATTTTGGGACGAAGTGTTGTTGTTGGTTTGGTAAGAGGCTTGGCTGGACCGGTCCCCAAAGCATGGATTAGGGGAATGAGGGTTCTTTTAATCTCTTTTTGCCCCTCGCTCAAGGATCCCTTGGAGGGTTTGGTAACAAAATCCACTGCACCCAAATGGAGGGCTTTTAAGGTGTTTTCTGCGCCGTGAACTGTGTGGCTGCTAAACATGATGACCTTGCAGCGTGGTTTTGGCCGCATCTTTTTCAGCTCTTCCAGAGTCTGAAGACCGTCCATCACCGGCATTTCCAGATCCAGGATTAGGATGTCGGGCGAGAACTTTATCACCATTTCCAGGGCTTCCTGCCCATTCTTTGCAGCGCCCACCACCTCCAGGTTCTCCTCTTTTTTGAGTTGGTTGGAGAGGGTAATCCGGAAAACCGATGCGTCGTCAACTATTAATACTTTTGTCATGGTTCCTTAAAGGAATTCAGTTTGTAAAGAGATTGCAAAAAAATAAAGGGACAAACAAGAGGTCATCCCGTTTGTCCCTTTAACCTTATTCATATAAAAGAGGGTGGGCTTTTCAGGATTAATCCTCAAATTCCTGGACAATGGAGCGCATGGTATTTGCCAGCCCCGTAAGGTCGGTAGCGGATTCGGAGGTTTTTGCGGCGCCTTTGGATGTTTCCGTGGCGGCTTCGGCCACCCCTGAAATGTTGTTGGAAATCTCATCGATTCCCTTGGCTGCTTGTCCCATGTTATTGGCAATCTCACTGCTGGTAACGGACTGTTCTTCCACGGCGCTGGCGATGGTGGTTGAGATATCGTTGACTTGTCCAATGATGGAGGAGATACTCTCGATGGCCGAGATGGCGTTTTCCGTGTCTTTTTGAATTTTTTCGATTTTTTCCGTGATATCTTCGGTGGATTTGGATGTTTCTTTCGCCAACTCTTTCACTTCATTGGCTACAACCGCAAATCCTTTTCCGGCGTCACCGGCGCGGGCCGCTTCGATGGTGGCGTTGAGGGCCAGGAGGTTGGTCTGTTGCGTTATGGAGCTGATGACCTTGATAACCTTGCCGATCTCGGTGGAACTTATGCCCAAGGCCGCAATGGTTTGATTAGCGTTCTCCGCAAGGCTCACCGCTTCTTTTACTACCACATTGGCCTGGGCGGTGTTTTTGGAGATTTCCGTAATACTGGTGGACATCCCTTCCATAGAGGTTACCACGGAATTGATGCTATCGCTTACGGTAACGCTGGACTGGGATACCGTATCGGCCTGTGTGGAAGTCTCTTCCGCGCTGCTGGACATGGTGAGACTCACGTTCTTAAGGGCTTCAGACGCCTCGCCCAGACTTTCGGTAGTACCTACTATCTTTTCCTTGACCTGTTTGTCCCGCTCCTCCCTCTTTATCTTGTCGGTGATGATCTCCCAGGAGGCCATAGGGCCGATAAACTTTCCTTCTTCATCGTAAACAGCGCTGGCGTTCAAGGACAACTTCTCATCACCCACGGAAATAACCGCCTGCCTGGGAAAGGAGTCCCTCGGGTCTTTCAGCAAACCCCTCTGGAAAGAGGGGTCCTTGTGAAAAATATCAAAACTTTTTCCCACGATTTCATCCACTTTGCAAGGCAAAAGATGCTCGATGGTCTTCAATATCCTCCTGCTGTTGGGGTTCATATAAACGATGGTGCCCTGGTCATCCGCTGCCATAAGGTTCAGGTTGCACGTTTCCACCATCTGGCGCATTCGGATCGCTTCCCGTTGTTGAGCCAAGACTTCCGAGAAGCTGTCATCCGCGTACATTCCCACTTGTAGCTTATCCAACTTATCGAAAAACTTATCGACATTCTTTTGAATAATGGATCCGTGCTGGGGGTAGATGGTTTCCACTGTTCCCAGTTTTTTAATCTGTTTCAAACCATTGGATAAAATTTCTGAGGAGGGCATATAGCCTCCGTGGAAGGATACGAGCTTATCAAAATAAGAGTCATTATCTGCGTAAAGCTCCCAATCCGGGGTAATTCCGCCAAAGATGTCCGATGAAAAGACGGACTTAGTTTTTGTGTCGTAAGTTACAATAGCTCCTGGTGAGTGCAGATAGGGTGTGTGCGCGAACTTCATGGTCCGACTGCCTAACCGCAGTTTGTTACCTTTTTTGTCCACTTCATAAAAATCGAAACCGCTTCCGAAGTGCTTGATCAGGACAGACATTCTGCTGTGGCAAACGATCTGGCAGTCCGGGTCTACGTGTGGCCGTAGAGCATTCACTGCTGAACATACATCCGGGTCCTGATGGTGGGCAATGATATATTTTATGGAAGAGAGTTCCGTAACGGAACTGATTTTATCCATGATACTTTCGGCATAAAGGAGTCCGCCCGGATCGATGATGATGGTTCCTTCATCTTCCACAATCATATAAGGATTGCAGTGAAAGGGATCGTCGTTCTCTTCTCCAAGCCAGTATATTCCGTCCCCAACCTCCTGGACCGTATGTGCGGCCCCAGTGGGTGCGGCATCGTAAATCTTTATGGTGAATTCCTCTTTGGCGGGTTTCTTTTGGGGCTTTTCTGCTGTTTTTTTCATGGTTCCTATCCTTTCAAAAAAAAATTTATAATCTTTAAGCTTATATTTTATTTTATGCTTTTTGGTTTCGTTTCAGCTCCCAAGCCAGAGCTTGGAAAACAGTAGAATATTACTCAATTTTCAACATTTAACTCTTTCTGATCTTTGCAGCATCCCACCAAGGAATCCACATTCAAAACTATTAAAAGTTGATTCTTTAGCTTGCAAACTCCTTTCACATAAGGGGCCAGCTTGGAATCGATGTTGATAGGCGGAGGTTCATAGTAATCAGGGTCCACTTCTATCACATCCCCAACGCGATCTACTACAAAACAGAACAACCCTTCCGGGGAGTTAACAATCAGGTTAACATCTTCCGATCCATTAACGGCGTCAGAAAAATTCATTCGCTTGCGAAGGTCTATGGCGGGAACAATCTGCCCCCTAAGGTTCATCAACCCTTGAATATATTCCGCCATCAGGGGAACGGGGGTAATCTGTTGAGAAAGCAGAATTTCCTGGACTTGGTTCACGAAAATTCCAAAATATTGGCCCGACAGGAAGAAAGTGGCAAACATGAGATTATTTTCAGTCCTTCTGTCGGCAGTCCTATCTCTGCGTTGGAGAGCCCTTCTGTCATCACCGGAAAAACCGCCACCAAGAGAGTCTCTTCGCTCGGTTCTGTCTCGCCGGGAATTGGTCTCTTCCCTAATTTTTTCCATTTCATCTGTCGTCATGCGTGTTTCCCTTCTGCCAGCAATGCTTTGGCGGCATGAATAAGTT
>JAJDAS010000641.1 GCA_029261755.1 Nitrospinia bacterium | reverse complement strand
GCCGCAGCCGATACCAACCTGCTTCCTCTCATCATTTTCAGCATTATATTTGCCGGGATGCTCACCACCATGGGCTCCAGGGTTCGCGCCCTCACCGACATGATCGAGCAGGTAAACGACGCCTTTATGAATTTCATTCTTCTTCTAATGAAGATAGCCCCTTTGGGAATCTTCTGCCTGGTGGCCGCCAGGTTCGGCGAGGCCCAAGCCGAGGGGAAATTCTTAGAGGTGCTGAGCCAGACCGGTTACTACGTGGTGACGGTGCTTACGGGCCTGTCCATCCATGCCTTCATCACCCTGCCGCTTATTCTGTGGTTTTTTACCAGAAGGAACCCCATTCAATTTATATCCAGCATGTCCCAGGCGATCCTCACCGCCTTTTCCACTGCCAGTTCATCGGCCACCCTTCCGGTTACCATGGAGTGTGCTATCAAAGAGGCCAAAATTTCCAAGCGTTCTGCAGAATTTGTCTTGCCCCTGGGAGCTACCATCAATATGGACGGTACTGCTCTTTATGAGGCCGCTGCCGCCATCTTCATCGCTCAGGCCGTGGGGATGGACTTGAGCCTGGTTCAACAACTCACCATTGCCATCACGGCGACACTGGCCGCCATAGGCGCGGCTGGCATCCCGGAGGCGGGTCTGGTCACCATGGTAATCGTCCTCAATGCTGTGGGGCTCCCCGTGGAATATATTAGCTTGATCTTGTCCGTGGACTGGCTGCTGGACCGTTTCCGGACTGCGGTTAATGCTTATGGAGATTCCGTTGGTGCAGCCATAGTTGAGAAAACGCTTAAATAAACGTAACAACCAGGTTAATGGAGGTTCCAAACGGTGACAGAAAAAAAACTATCCCTGGTCTGTTTCAGCGGCGAGTTCGACAAGGCCATAGCTGTTTTTACGCTGGCCTCCGGCGCGGCGGCGGTTGGCTGGAAGGTGGAGATCTTTTTTACATTCTGGGGTTTGAATATCGTCAGAAAAAATAAAGGCAGGGCCTTTACCGGTCAGTCGTTCATGGCCAGGTTTTTCAACTTCCTCATGGGAGGAAGAAAGCATCTTCCTCTTAGCCGTTTCAACTTTGGTGGGATCTCTCCACCCCTGATGACCGGTATGATGAAGGGACATAACGTGGCTACCCTGGATGAGCTGATTTCCTCTGCCAAGGCCCTTGGAGTAAAATTGTACGCTTGCGAGATGGCTATGAATATCCTGGAGATCAAGCGGGAGGAGCTGGACGATGACATCGTGGACGTCCTTGGCGTTCCTACTTTTTTAGAGCATGCGGAAGGCGGCCAGACCCTCTTTATTTGAGAAAACTAATAAAGATATTTTAGATTTGTGATTTTAGATTTTAGATTTGTGGTAGATTTTTTTTAAATTTTCCCATTGTGAGAGACGTATTCTCAGAAATGCTTAGTAGGAATCTCACCCATCCCGACCGCCATAACCATGAAACACTTTTTGGACATCACCAAGGACCATTGCCCCATGACCTTTGTAAAGGCCAAGCTCAAACTCGATGAGCTTCAGAAAGGCGACCTACTGGATATCCTCTTGATGGAAGGGGAACCTCTGCGTCAGGTGGAAAAATCCTCATTGGAGCAGGGATTCCAACTGAACTCCATTAAAGAGGAGGGAAATGGGGTGTACAGAATGATGATTGAGAAGTGAACCATTGAACGTTGAACCTGAGTAATCACCTCTTTTTTAAGGAAAACGATCATGAGCGATTGTCTATTCTGCAAAATTATTGATGGATCCATCCCCTCCAAAAAAGTCTACGAAGATGATGACCTTTTTGCCTTCGAAGATGTAAATCCCCAGGCGCCTACGCATATCCTGGTAGTACCCAAATCCCATAAACCTACCTTGCTGGAGTTGGAGGAGTCCGACAAAGAGACCATCGGCAAAGTCTACCTGGTTGCCAATAAACTGGCCAGGGAAAAGGGAATCGATGATGGTTTCAGAGTGGTGGTGAATTGCGGGGAAAAGGCCGGGCAGTCGGTATTCCACATCCATTTCCACCTTCTGGGCGGCAGATCCTTCATGTGGCCTCCAGGGTGAAATAACGAACAAAAGATATTTTAAATTATAATGGAACACGGATAACGCGGATTTGCACGGATTAAATAATTGTTTTTAAAACCCGTGAATATCCGTGTCATCTGCGTCATCCGTGTTCTATATCTTTTCTATAATTGTGAGAGATGAATTCTCAGAATACACACGTAAGCATTTAGACAGAAATACCCGCCAGTCCCTCCGCAATCTTCCCCATTTCCAAAACGTAAAAATTTTCTGGCCGGCCTTCCATGGGTACGGTGGGCTGCTCCGAAGGAGAAGTTGATTCCGTTACAACCAGAACCAAAAGAAATATTCCCAACGCCTGGAGTTGTCGGATAAGGCTTATTCGCTCCTCATCCCAGGAAAGAAACACGCAGATGCATCCGCTAAGTAAGGAGGCTCTGCTCGTCACCTGATTTCGCAGCATATCAAAAGGCTTATGGGGGCAAATCTTCACCGAGGCCAGGACCTCCAGCATCTCGTCCGTATGCGCCAGGCTTCTACCCGAGGTAAAACAGTACGCCTCTTCTCCAGCGAACATGAGGTCCAACAGCGTATCTTTACTCTCCAGCCCGGATGCGAAAGAGGCCGCCACCGATACGGCCTCTTCAAAAAGCTCGCTGGACCCTTCTTTCATGAAGGTATCCAATATCAAAGCATGACGGGCAAAGTACTCCTCTTGGTATTCTTTAACCACCGGTTTTCCGGTGCGAGCCCAGCTTTTCCAGTGAATCCGCCGCATGGGGTCCCCGGGGATGTAATCCCTCAGCGCAACGAATTCTTCCGAGTCACCCACCTCCGATGCCAGTGCCACCCCTCCCTGATGGTATTTTCTGGAACCGGGGATTTGGATAGGGGGCAGGGCATATCGTTTGGGAAGGACCAGCAGAGTTTCTTCATCCGGTTGAGTGAAAAAGGAACGGACCAGTCCAAAAGGGTCCATCCTGACGATGGAAGTACTCGTTAACCTTACCACTCCCCTCCTTAATGGATTAAGCTCCATTTTGGTTTCCACTTCCCCATTGGGAGGAATGTCCGGCAAGGCTTGCTCTCGAATGGAGGCGCTCTGTTTTCCGGTAATCAGCCATTCCCAACGGAAATAAGATACGTTTCTGTCAAACAGGTTTCGCTTCTCCTCCCCCGGTTCTTTAGCTTGGAGAAACTCTTCAAAAGTGGGACGTGGATCAGCCAGGTTTTCCATTACTTTCAATCCGTTTTGGGCTTTCGCCGTCCGGTTCCCGGCCACGATTCCATAAGAAAGAGACTCACCTGCTGTGGCATAGCGAGGGAGTTTTCGCCGAATGGAGAAGGTTCCCCGAAAAAATAACGCACAGGCCATGGAAATTAAGGCAAGGGATGCCAGGAATGTAAACGCCTGATGCGTGAGGGTACGTTTGGTGTCTATCCCCAGCAAGGCTGATCCGAATAGGACTGCCAGTACAAACAGGCCACTGGGTGTGAAGCGCCTCAAAAGCCGATACTTCAGTGAACTGGTTAAACGGAAAGAGCGGTAGGCGAATCGTTTTGTGAGTTGCATGGCGGATTAATAAAAATTTACGATTATTCTGTGGCCTCTATGGTGAATGTTGTTTTTATTTTTTTGTGACTGGTTTTTTCTTTAAATCGGGTCCTGCCGCGAATCAAGTGTCGGCCTTGAAAGTGAGATGGACTATTGTGCCATGCCGGTCCGAGCTGGGGGCTTCACTTTGTGACTCAACCGTGATAGTTCCACCATACGCCTTCATAAATTTTTTCACCAAGGGCATGCCAAAGCCGGTTCCTTTCTCTTGATCTGTCCCGATTCGGCTGGTTTTTATTCTGGGGTTGAAAATATTTTTTTGCATTTTCTCAGAGATGCCTATTCCCTGGTCCTGTACCGATAATACAATGCGGTCTTCACTCTTTTTTGCATAGACCAGAATTTTAGAGTTGTGGTAAGAAAACTTGATGGCGTTGGTAAGCAGATTATTGATCACGGAGCTGACCAATGACGTGCGCTCCGCCAATACCAAAGTGGATGGCTGTATAGCGATTTCCAACCGGATTTCCTTTTCCTGAAGACGATATTGGAGCTGCCTTTGCGATTCCAACAAAGCTTCGTTTAAATCCAGGGGTTCCAATTCCAACTCGTATTGGTCCAGTGAGCGCATTTTAAGAACGAGGTCCATGAGATCCATTGATTGTTTAGCGGATTTGGTAATAATTTGGATGTATTTCCGGGTCGGCTCCGAGGTCTCTTTGATCAATTGAACAAAACCCAATATGTTAATTACGGGTGTCCTCAGATCATGGCAAAGAATATGCAATAGTTCTTTTGATTCCTCCGCTGCCAGGTCGGCCCTTTTGGTTTCTTCCACCAACAGGTTATTTTTTTCCAGCAGCTCTTCTTCCGCCCTTCTTCTATTTCGGATCTCCCGCTCCAACTCTTTTTTCTGTTGGTAGAGTGCAACAAAGACGCGAATCTTGCTTATCAGTATGTTGGCGTTGTATGGCTTGGTGATAAAATCCACTGCCCCGGACTCATATCCTCTGAATATGTGGGTTAGATCCGAATAAACAGCGGAGACAAAGATGATGGGCAGGTTTTTCATTTCCGCCTGCCCACGCATCAATTCAGCCAGCTCGTAGCCGGTCATCACCGGCATCTGGACATCCAGGATGGCCAGCGCGAACTCATTTGATAGTGTTAAGGCAAGTGCGTCGTTGCCGCTTTCGGCCTTGACGACTTCCAGGGGTTCCCCTTCCAGGATGGTTTCCAAGGCTACAAGGTTTTCAACCTTGTCATCCACAATTAAGATTTTCGGTTTTTGTTCCATGGTCAGACCTTTTTTGAAACTCGAAACTTGAAATTAGAAACTTGAAACCCGTAACCGGCAACTATAGCTTTGTCGCGTTGATGAATGCGTTAAGTTTTGGCCCTAACTCATCAATTATTTCCTTGTAAGCGGCGATATCTTTTGCTGACATAACCACTTTTCGTCGAATCGCTTTTCTTAACCAGGCTTTGGTCTCTTCAAATGATCCTCGCGCATAGTAGTGAAACTTTTTTCTGTCGGCAGGTGTACGCCGTCCGTACCCTTCCGCAATATTCGCAGCAATACTATCCGAAGAACGAATGATTTGGTATCCAATCGTCTTTTTTGCTTTCACGCTCCACTTATCGAAGGCAGTCCATACCATATCAGATAGCTGCTCGGACAATCGATACACGTCCATTTCATGAATTTCTTTCACAATGCAACTCCCCTTAAAGGTTTAAAAATCACTAGTTTCCAGCCTCAAGCCTCATCTTTTCCTTCGTCCTTATCATTACCCACCCATGTCTCCATCAAAGCCAAGAGAGTTTCCTTTATCACCGGCTTAGGCATATAGTCGCTGGCTCCGGCCTCCAGACAATCTTCCTTGTCTTTCTTCATGGCTTTGGCGGTGAGGGCGATGATGGGCAAATCCTGGAATCGTTTCTGGGCACGAATCCGCCTCATGGCCACTAGGCCATCCATGACGG
>JAJDAS010000640.1 GCA_029261755.1 Nitrospinia bacterium | reverse complement strand
ATTTGGGATCAAGGTAAATTTGAGAAATATCTTGCTGACCAATTTGAAATTGAATATTTGCGACTTTTCTCATGGGTTTCCTATATCGAAGTTTAGAAAAAAATGGGAAGATTCAAAATAATTATTATAGAAGCATATTATACTCATGTGATAATTGCAACCCAATTGAGAAAATCTTCAAAAAAGAAATTCAACCTAAACCACTGAAATATAAGGAGGATATTGCTTCCGGCCAAGCACTAATTAAGGAAAAAGTAGAACTGCTTAAAGAAATCCATAGCCTGGAGAAGGAAGTTGCTCCATATTTGAAAAAGTACAACTCGTTGCCTGAGAATCTTCCCCATATTAAAAAGAAGTATGCGAGACTTTTGAAAAAAAGAAATGCCTATGTTGCTTTTTTATTAAAAGACGAGAGGAACAGCGATCAAAGGCATCGCTCCTTCCATGAGCCTCGTTATGAACCGAATGTAAGAGCAAAAGCGGGTAGAGTAGTAGCAAATGAATATGATAAAAAACCAAGAAGATCTTTTCAAACGAAATCGCAAAAATTTGTCGCGGCATTTGGGAATTAAAAACACAACTACGTAAGCGCAAAGACGCAAGGACCGCAAAGAAAAACTTTTTTTTAATGTTCTTCTTTGCGTTTTTTGCGTCTTTGTGCCAATATCATTTTTTTCGTAACACTTTAGCACTTTAAAAAACTTCTAACGGCCCCTGACGCTGGCTCCATTGCCCCTCGGCAACAGACATGGATTGCAGTTAACGCTCTATCCGAAGGCTGTGGAGCCAAAATGCATTAAACCGCCGAATGGGACAAAACAAGCATAGTGGCTCCACAGCCCTTCGGGACTATGGAGCCAGCCTGTGGGCTTAATTCCGATTTTTTCAAACACCTAAACTGAGCCCTTTTTTTCTTTATTTTGCACTGCAAATTAAAGCATTTATGTGGTAGACTTACTGCCCTTGGCTCCTCCTTTATTTTGAACAATAATATGAAAACAATCTCGCTCCACAAAGCCCTCCTATATCTCTCATTTTTTCTGGGTGCTCTTTGCTTTTCTCTTTTCCTCTTTCCCTTTCAAGCTGGTGGATTTCAATTTGAAAAGGGAGAAATCACCGGTAGTTTCGATACTACCTTGTCGTACGGCGCCCTCTGGAGAGTGCAGAAACGAGACCATATGTTGATAGGCCGCGCCAACGGCGGAGGCGGCTACTCGGTAAATGGGGACGATGGAAACCTGAATTATGAAAAGGGGTTGATATCCAACACCGTCATGGCCACCCATGAGTTAGATGTCAACTATCGAAATTTCGGTATATTTGTTCGAGGCACCTATTTTTTCGATTTTTACAATATGGGGAAAGGTGAACTGAATAGTGTAGCAAAGGATCGCGTAGGAAAGGAGTTTGACCTTTTGGACGCCTTTGCTTCCGCAAGTTTTGAACCTGCCGGCAAAGCACTGGACATTCGGGTGGGAAATCAGGTAGTCAGTTGGGGAGAAAGCACTTTTATCGCCAATAGCATCAATACCATTAATCCGGTGGACTTAACCAAGCTCAGGGTGCCGGGAGCAGAGTTACGGGAAGCGTTAATGCCCGTACCTATGGTATGGAGTACCCTTGAAATTAATGAGAACCTGAGCATTGAGGGGTTTTATCAGCTAATTTATCGAGAAACGGAAATAGATCCCATAGGGACTTATTTCAGTACCAACGATTTTGTTTCACCCGGAGCGAACCATGTGGTGGCTGCCGGTTTTGGAGCCTTGAACTGTTCTACGCCAGGGATATGCGTACCGAGAGCAAATGACAAGGAAGCAAGAGACAGCGGCCAGTTTGGGCTTGCCTTGCGCTATCTGTCTCCGGCACTAAACAATACGGAGTTCGCCCTTTACCACATTCGGTACTATAGCCGCGTACCCGTTGTCAGTGTTATAGCAGCAACACGTCCCGGCATACCTGCCACTATGAAATATTTCGCTGAGTATCCGGAAGACATCAAATTATATGGAGCGAGCTTTAATACGGCCCTGGGAAACTCGGGAATATCCCTTCAAGGCGAATATTCCTACCGCCAGGATATGCCATTGCAAATTGATGATAAAGAAATTTTTCAAGCGCTCTTAATTCCCGCTTCAGCCAACTGGGCGCTGCTCGTTTGGGCGCGGAAGTCCCAGGCTATAAACGTTTTGATGTCAGCCAACTGCAAATGACTATAACCTATATCAGTGGCTACCAATCTCTGATCAAGGCTGACCAGTTGACCTTTCTTGGGGAGGTCGGCGGCACACAAGTCCATAACTTTCCGGATCGAAATTTTTTACGAATGGAGGGGCCTGGAACCAATTTCCCCGGTAGCGCTTTTATCGCCAGGGTTAGCGGTGTTCCGCAGCAGGTGCTCGGTTTTGCCGACGAACTCTCCTGGGGATACCGGCTTCTTGCAAAGGTGAAGTACGAAAGCCTGATTGCCGGAATCAATTTTTCTCCCCGTGTTGCCTTTGCCCATGATGTAAGCGGCACTTCGCCGGGTCCGGGGGGTAATTTTATTGAAGACAGGAAGGCCATTACCCTGGGGCTGGAAGCTGACTATCTTAACTCATGGTCCGCAGATATCAGCTATACCAGTTTTTTTGGAGCATACGATTTTAATCTTATTCATGACCGTGACTTTGTTGGGTTTAACGTGAAGTATTCGTTCTAAGAAAATGTGGAGTAATGGAGTGATGGGGCCAGGATTTCCGTTTACCAATGCAATCGCTTCATTTGTCTTGGGCTTTTCCAATACTCCGGTACTCCAACACTCCATTACTCCATCTATGAATGGGATAGCAACTTTCTTGTATTCGGTAGCCATGCCCCATGAACAGTTACCATTTTTTGCACACCCCTAACCTTCGGAGTATTATGGTAAACTCGAAACCTATTATTCTTTTTGTATTTTGCTTTCTTGCTTTATTTTCTCTTCCCTCGGAAGCGAAGGTGAGCCAGGAAGAAGCCGCAAAACTGGGCAAGGAACTCACTCCCGTAGGTGCGGAAAAAGCAGGGAATCAAGAAGGAACCATCCCGGAATGGAAAGGCGGAATTACGCAGGCTCCATCAGGCTATAAACCGGGAGACCGTCATCCCGACCCCTTTGCCGCCGACAAAAAACTCTTTACCATTTCCACCGCAAATCTTGAAAAATATAAAACCCGTTTGACCCCCGGCCAACTGGCTCTTTTTAAAAGATACCCTGGCTTCAAGATGAACATTTACCCTACCAGACGTTCCGCCTCCTACCCCCAATACTTCTACGACGCCACCATTGCAAACGCCACCAGAGCTACATTGTACAAAGGTGGAGACAGCGTGGAGAATGCCGTAATTGGAGTTCCTTTCCCCATCCCAAAAAACGGACTGGAAGCCATCTGGAATCACCTGCTGCGGCATCGGGGCGAATCTTATAAACATACAGACATTCAGGCACCCGTGACTGCTTCCGGAAAATTTGTACCTATTAGAGTAAACTATGAAGCCAGCTTACTTTACAGCCAGAAAGGCGCTACCCTTGAAAACCTAAACAACAGGATTTATCTGGCTAAACAAGAAATAACATCCCCGGCGCGACTGGCGGGCAGGGTCACCATCATTCATGAACCCATTAACCAGATTGACGAGCCGAGAAGTGCTTGGCTGTATAACCCGGGTCAAAGGCGAGTGAGACGTGCGCCCCATATCGCCTACGACAATCCCGCCTCCCATACGGACGGCTTGAGGACATCCGACCAGTTGGATATGTTCAACGGAGCCACCGACAGATACAATTGGACATTGGTGGGAAAACGGGAAATTTATGTTCCTTACAATTCTTACAGACTACATCAGGGTGATCTGCGAATTTCCGATATCGTGCAGGTGGGACACATCAATACCGACTATGCCCGTTATGAACTTCATCGTGTCTGGGTAGTGGAAGCAAAGCTCAAGAAAGGCAAAAAGCATTTGTACCCGAGGCGGACCATGTTCATAGATGAAGATAGTTGGTCTATTCTCATCTCCGATATTTATGACGCCAGGGGAGAGATCTGGCGTATAACGGAAGGGCATATCATTAATTATTACGAAGTACCCACCGTATGGACCACCCTGGGAACGTTTTATGATTTACAATCTGGCAGATACATCGTCAATGGCCTTGATAACCAAGAAAAGGTGCAGGACTTTTCAAAAACGTTCCAACGTTCCAATTTTAGCCCGTCGGCTTTGCGGAGGAAGGGCCGGCGGTGAGACAAGAGAGTGCTGGAGTATTGGAGTAATGGAGTGCTGGAGTAATGGTGGAAGCACCCCCAAAAACCTCCCAATATGCCAGCGTTGCTAAAATTCACCATTCCATCATTCCAGTATTCCAACCTTCCATAATTCCACTAATCCAATACGACAATTGCGCAATTTATTTTTTTCCGGGCTCCTCATCGCAATACTCTTCTGCACTTCCCCCATCACCTATTCATCGGAAAATCCCTCTACCTACGCAAAACTCGCGTCCAAATCTCTTCTCACGGACTCTTGGTTAAAAGATAACGTCATTGTAGCCGTTGGAGAAAGGGGGCTCATTCTGCTCTCCAGCGACAACGGAAAGAGTTGGAAGCAAGCCAATGTCCCCACGCAATCCACATTGACTGCTGTGTGGTTTTACGATGATAACCTAGGATGGGCGGTGGGGCACGATTCGGTAATTCTGCGCACTCAAGACGGAGGTTTGAACTGGGAACAGCTCCATTTTGCACCGGAAAAAGAGAAGCCGCTTTTTGATGTATGGTTCCAGGATGCCCAAAGCGGGATTGCCATTGGCGCTTATGGTCTGTTCCTCTTCACCAATGACGGAGGCAATACCTGGGTTGAAAAGGTTATTGGTGAAGAAGATTTTCACTATTATTCCATCTGCCGGTCTTCCACCGGAACGCTCTATATGGCGGGAGAGATGGGAGCCATCTATCAATCGAATGATGATGGCCAAACCTGGAAAAAACTCTCCCCCCCCCTATGAAGGTTCCTTCTTTGGTGTTTTGCCTCTTCAAAACGGTTCCATGACTTTTTTTGGATTGAGAGGAAATATTTTCCGTTATCAGGAGAAGGGAAAGACCTGGGAAAAGGTTCATTCAAAAACGGAATCCTCGCTTTTGGGCGGGACGGTTTTCGATAATGGGAGTGTGGTACTGACGGGCAATGGAGGCGTGATTCTTTTTAGCGAGGATAATGGAAAAACGTTCAATATACATAAAATTGAAGAGCAAAAAGGAATGCTTGATGCGATCCAGAGCCCGGAGGGAGGACTTCTTGTTTTTGGAGAAAAAGGGGTTTTAAAAATTGATAATGCCGAGGGTTATTCACCATAATATATTGTTCCCGCATTGTCCATGGAAATAAAAGATAAGGGACATTGGACAAACTTACCCGAAAATATCACCATAGTTGTTTTTTTTAATCTTTTCCCTGCGCCTGCGCGAATATAAAAATTTTGCCCATGTTTTAATCTATTCTCTGCGTCCTTTGCGAACTGGTGAAATTGGTTTTGGCTTTTATTTAAAAACGTAAAAGACAACCGCCGGGAAGTTTGATTATTGACTTTTCGTTATGTCAGGCATATATTGTTGCCGTATTGGCTCTCTGCAATACCTAAGAATGGACATTTTGTCAAAATGCCTGAAAAGACCGCCCATATCGCGTCATCGGGGCAAATTTGTAAGTTAAGCAATGGTTAGTATTTTGGGAAACCCATGATAGAAGGAATCGTTGCATCAATCATTGGTGCAGTAGTTGTAGCAATTTCGGTTGCAGTCTATAGATCTTCGTGGTTCGGCGATTTTTTTGATTTGCTATTAATTACTATGGGGAAATTAAGGGTTCGCCAACCAAGTGGCGCTCCTCAGACCGTCAGGAAGCTGCAAAAACGGATCGTTCGCTTACTTCTTGCCGGTCAATCTCTAATTGGCGTTCACAAAGGGCAATTTGGAAAAAGCACTTCTCCTTCTGAGTCAAAGAAATGGCAAACTCAAGGAGACCGAGAGAATTTTAGCATAAAGCCCCGAATGTATCTTACATACTGGCCAACATTGATTTTGCATCGGCATAATTTGGTGAAGCGATATGTAGGTTTTGCGAGGCTAAGCATCCATAGTCTATTTTCAAATAACCGAATTTTTGTTGCACAATCTGCTTCACCCAATATGGCACCGGATCGCGAACCAGTATTAGTGTCCTATAGGCACACAATGGCTGGCTCGTTGATTTTAGCTGCCTTCGAATCATGGAACCCGACTACTCGGGCAACTCTGGATGCAATGTTAGATCCCAAAAATGATTGGCAAAAAAAAAATGGAGGTTGGCTCCAAGTTAGCGACGATTTCAAAACTGCAGATCTCTGGGCCAGTGCTTACGCTGTGAAGTTGCTGAATATGTGTTTATCAACAAGTTCGCCATTCTCTAAAGGCGAACAAACACGGGCAGAGCGGTTGCTAATATCAACGCTTTCTTTCTTTGAGGAACAATGGGCAAAGAAACATTGGGCGTTTGGACAACTCACTGCCGAGGAAGCAGCAGTTCCACTTTATATAGACTTGGTCCAAGCCCTTGCACAGTGGAAACCAAGTATGGCTTCCGATTGCCTGAAGGTCTTTGAGACGTGGTTAAGTCCCAGCGGAGATTTGAGTGATAGCTACAAAGCAAAATTGAAAGGTGTGCCACCTGAGCAACTGTATGCTCGAATGGCTTATGCTTATTATCTTGGTGATAATGATTCAAATATTTGGAAAATCTTATTTGAAAGACTTGTGCAGGGCGATCTTACTGAATTATATTCATCTGATCTGTCGTTTACGTTGGATATGAGCTTTGCCTATTCAAATGATGCTAACAAAAAAATTCGGCAGAGTTCCTTCGTCTGTGGCTAATTTTAAGTTATAAAGCTGAAATGAGGATTTCTCATGAAGATGTACACTCAGCATATACATGCTGCAACGAGGCTAGTTCGGTCTGGTTTAAGTCATCAACTTATTATTGGATTTTTGTGTTTTTTTCTTTGGTATCTCATAAGCATTTTCGAAATAGTACCAATAGAACTTTTACCTTCACCCATAGCTGTTATCGAGCATATTTATAAAAATTTTAATGAGTATATTTTTCGCCTCGGCCATACTCTCTCTGCCGCTGGATATGGGCTTTTGGCAGCTATCCTAATAGCCTGTATAGCTGCCTTTGTTGGTTCGCTTTGGCATCCAGTCATCAGCACACTATCGTCAGTTTCAGTGCTTTCGCAAACTACTCCTGTAATAGCCATTGCTCCAGTTTTAGTTTATATGTATGGATTTTCTATTTGGACCCAATCGATAGTTGCCTTACTGGTAGCCCTTTTTCCTGTAGGTAATGCTTGCGCAAAAGCAGTTTCTTTCTGCCCCAGAGAAGTTCAGTATCTCGCTAACGTTATAGAATTACGTGGTTTACGAAAAATTCGTTGGATTGACGGCCCACGTATCATTGAAGCAACCTTTTCAAGTCTACCACTATCGGCGGTTCTAGCTCTTATCGGCTCTATTGTTTACGAGTTTGTTCAACCTGATGAGGGCATTGGCATGATTATCGTGATGTCACAAAGATCTTATGAAGAGGTTCCACTATTTAGTTGTGTGCTACTAGTGATAGTGGCTGGGCTAGGAGTTTTTGGTTTGTTTCAGTTGCTTCACATCATGTATCGTATTAAACGTCGCGATTTGGCGGACACAATAATTGTTAACAACTCTGGAGGAGGTATAACATGAAACTCTTGCGTTCAAAATTAACTTTAACTTTATTTGTCGGCATTTTATGGACCCTATTTTTTTCTTCTTGTGGATCTGACAACCAGGAAAAGTCTTCCAACAAAGCGGCCACAAAAATCGACTTTCACATTGATTGGTCACCAGGTCCAGATTATATAGGTTTTTTTGTGAGCGATGAGCTTGGCTATTATGCCGAGGAAGGGCTTCAGGTCAAAATTAAGAGTGGAAGTGGTGCGGAACAGGCTGCTAAGCTTATTAAATCCAACGCTATTAAGATTGGAACAACTACAGTAGATGCCCTTATTCGTCAGGAGCTTGCACTTGAGAATGAAGATGGTCAAAAAAAAGGAAAAATTCCTTACCAAAGCAGGATTAGCAAAAAAAATACTCCCAAAATTGCTGCAATTGTATTTGTTACAAATCCTGTTGTGTTGGTGACACAGAAAGATATACCTATAAACAAAATAGAGGATTTGGAAAAATTAAAAAAAATCGGCTATTCACAAAAGACAAGTGTTACCTACACTCAATTCATGTCGCTACTATCTAAATATCCAGAGCTAAAAGTAAATGAGGAAAAGCTATTAGAAAAAGTAGGGTGGAATGGACCCCAAGAGTTCCAAAATGGGAATGTTGACGGTGTTCTTGCATATGCTACAGATGTGCCTCCAGAGTTAAAATCACAAGGAATAGCCTTTAATATAAAGCGCTTAGCATACTTTGGCCTCAAGATTCCCGGTCAGTGTATTGCTGTTGCCCCTAATGCTGAAATTTCTCAAGATTCACTGCAGCGCTTTCTTAGAGCATCTGTTCGAGGATGGGAGTATGCTCGAGAAAACCCAAAAAGTGCCGCAGATATATTTGTAGCAAGATTTCCTGGACAAAATCGAGAAAAGGCCTTGACGGCAATCAATTATACTATGGAACTTCTGCCACCTGTTTTGGGAGGAAGGGCCATTCCCGCCTATACTTCGCCAGAGCGTATTAGAGATCAAGTAAAAAGTGCAATTGGAATTGTTGCAGATGTTGTAGGTATAACTGTGACAGAAAAGAATACCCAAGAGATAGTTTATCGAATGGTTCCTTAAAAACGAATTTCCATCCAATAAAAGCTTGAGAAAGTTGAATCCGATGGTATCAACTCATTCCCCAACAATAAAATTATTTGCAGAAAACTACCTCGCACAAATGATTCTTGGCCTTTTCATGGCGTTTGCCTTGCAGCAGGCAGTATCAGCAATTACTAATGCTGAAAAATTTCGTGCAAGAGAGGTGTGGCTTGCTGTTGAGCATTCAATGAAACAGAAGTACTCCAATTACCCTAGATTTGATAGGCCGGATAGTGTGAGCAATGTAACAATAGAAACGCCGATACCTATTAACTTCCGAGATGGGAACAAATTCTATGAATCTATTAATGAAGCTATACGCTCGCTTCCTTCCATTCCCGCTCGACCAGTGTTAAATATAGGAAAAACCGAACTGGACCTATGGTCTGAACAGCAAATCAGAACATTAGCGAAGGATCTAAGTATTTCCTACGCAAAAAATGAAGTAATTCAAGATCTCAAGGTAAAAATCTCAAAAGAAGTTGAGGTGCAGAATGAAACCTACCAACCACGACAATATGAAATAAAACGCAGTGTTGAGGAAAATCTAAAGAAGCTTAAAACTGAGCGAGAGATTGCGGCCACATTCCTTGTATTATTTTTGATTATTCAGCCATGGCACTTATATATAGCCCTCAGACATACATCATGCCAGTATCGAAGTGCATGCATAATTGAGAATTCAGATACAATAGACCTCTATGGCCCATCTCCACCTAATAAATATATCACGCTTCTGTCGCTCTTTTTGCTTATAGTCATCATCTTAACATATGCCGCTATGAACTGGGGAAAAACTTATACAGAGTCAGTCCTTCCTGG
>JAJDAS010000639.1 GCA_029261755.1 Nitrospinia bacterium | reverse complement strand
GGAGGATTTTGTCCGGCAGTTAATGGCCAAGCCGCCAAAGATGATTATCTACGCCGATATCCCCATCGATGGCAGGGAGGAAAGGCGAGTCTCCAGCTACGCATACATTGTGAACTGGTTCATCCGCACCAATTATGTACTAAAAAAAGAGGTCTCTTATTTTGAAATCCTGGAATGGAGGGGGAGGAAGAAAACTGAATAAATAGAAAAAAAAATTTGACGCAGAGATCGTGGAGAACGCAGAGGAAAGAATAGTGACGAGTAACAAGAAAAAGATAAAGAATTGTCACAAAGAGTAAAAGAGGTCAAGAGGGTAAAAGAATAATTAATTTTTCGGTTTTCCTCTTTAACTCCTTTACTCTTTGTGAATAATAAAATCCGGAAACAGTCTAACTACCATACGGTCATTTATGACATGGGGTATACTGGTTCATGCAAGAAAAACATGAGAAAATGATTCAAAAATCTCACAAAGATGGCTTGCCCAGATACTTGAAAAATACTACCCCCTTTTTCAAAATGCATGGGACTAGCTTTTGCGTGTAAAGAATAAATAAAGGCACCCAATTCCACCTCCTAAGGCACAAACGAGATCGTACATTCGGGTGTATGGCCCGCTATCCGGCTCGGCAATCAATTTCTGGGCTCCAAGAAAAGCTACAATCGCTAAAATTGCCATGACCACATCTCTGCTCTTCAAATAATTCTCCTTGATCAGTCCACTTTTTTAACTTTAGAGCTTTCCACCCTCCCATTATCATTTCTCAAGACTCCCAATCTAAATATTTGATAGTAAACAACTGTTTTGTTCCCGCAGAAATCTCGAACGAAGTAAGATTTTCCAATCTGCCGTGAACCCCGAATAATAAGGTTTTTTTAAGGTTTCCACAATCCACTCGTTCAAACATAGAAGCTCTCTATCCATATCCTGGACATTTATAAGGGTAAAAAACATCAATTTAAGTAACATTTGTAAGGGTATATTTGCCCCAATCTCTCTTCAGGCATCTGATTTTAAGGATATTGGATGTAAAAGTAATAAGATGTAACACTTTTCAAAGAGCTATCGTGTTACGATGAAAAAATGTCAAGTTCATTACAATCCGCGAGAGGAACTAAACATGGGGGAAGAAAAAACCGCTTTTTGGTAGGTCCACCGAATACCTCGTGGATGGGTAGGATTTAAACTTGTAGCTCATCAACCGGAATGTCTTACGAGAAAACCATGCTGGTAAAGGAGACCGTTCCTTGTTCGTCCGGCCATTGGTCGTAACGAAGAAGCTTGCCTTGCTTTGAATCGGTGGTTTTCAAAAGGGTGTAGATGTTGGAAAGTCCACAAATTTTTCTTCGGTTCTCGTCCCTCATAACGTCCTTGTAAAAACCCTCTCCATCTCCTTGTTCCACCAATCGGAGGGTCTCCAGATCCTTTTCCTTCAGGTTTTTCAAATCGTCATCCTTCATGGGGTTCGGGTCGCCAAATTGCGGCCCCATATGGGCAAGATCGGCGCTGGCTATTACAAATACCTTGCCCTTGCTTTGATTAACCATGTCTTTCAGGGTTTCGGCGAACTCCCTCACCGTGGGGAAGTCCCAGGGAGATTCGTTCCCATTCGTTGGTGGAGGGAAAGCACCGCAGAGGATGGGGACGATGGAGAAGGGTCTTTTATCATGAAAAAGTGAATGCAGGAAGGTAGCCTGAAGTTCAATGGAGTGCTCGCTCTGATGGTCGAACTCCCATGCTCGAAGGTTCCAGGATATCCGGTTTTCCAACTCTTCAATGAAATCACGGTTGGCGGGCGCCGTTCCGAAAGGGGTTTGAAAGTCCTTGTCGGTTAAAGTGTACAACCCATCCATTCCGGTATGATTCGTCCCCAGAATAACGAAGGTGTCGGCATCCGACTTTTCCACAATCTCCTTGTATCCCCAGGCATAGCAGATCCCGCCACGTTTGTAATCAATATGGGGGAGTACCGCTCCACGGAGGCTGTTGGACTTTTGGGATTCGTCCGGGAGTCCGGGTCCGTCTTCCGCCAGGAAATAACTCTCCACCTCTTTTTTTGTTGCCTCGGGATCGGCCTTTACACCGCGAAGCTCCGATATAGACTTGCGCACCGGAGAGTCCAGAAACTCCTTTTCAAAAGTTTCCTTATGTTTTTGGAACCGCTGGTTATCCAGAAACAGGTTTTCATCCATTTTACTGGTGATCTCGCTGATTTGTTCGCTCAGGAGCATCTCACCATAACGGCCCATGAACTTAGCCTGAATATCCACATGGGAGTTTTTCCCATCGAAGAGGGAAATGATGAAGAGGGTAGGAGGGGAGACAAAAACGATTTTGTCGGAATAGTTTTTGGGATCGCGTAGGCCGATGTACTGTTGGCCGTCTTCCTCCACAGGGAAGGATTCGAGATATCTGATTTTGGGATATTCCATAGAAGAAAATGGAAAGGAAAGTGAACTAAAGTGACTAAAGTTGATGTGTGTTTCTGTTTTTATAAAAAAAATAACTACCTCAACTGCAAGCACTTCAAACTTTAGTTCACTTTAGTTCACTGCTTTTCTAACCCTCCTCCAACCAGTTTTGGCAGAATTTTGTAAACTTCTTGAGGATTTGCTCATTGGTTCTGCTCATGTTTACAAAAGATCCGGAGTATTCGAAAAGATCGTTATTTTTACCCGATCTCATTATTTTCACCTTTTCGTTGCTGATCATTCCCAAATCGGAGCACGAAAAGGTAATCCAGAAAAGCTCATCTTCTTCCAGGGATTTTTGGGTCAATAGCCGAAAACCGCCCTCGCTGATGTTCGCAATCATCCCTTTTCCTATCTCTTTAAATTTTTCTTCTTTCTTCCGGTAAGCAGCAGCCGGGATCAGGCAATAAATGCGTTCATCCGACCTCAATGGAAATTTCAAGACATCCTCTTTAATACTCAATGCCCAAAGGTTCGCCTTGCCAAGTACAGCGGAAAAGTTGGCTTCCAGTCCGTAAAGGATGCCGCATTTCACCAGTCGGACCACCATATCCACCTTAGGGTTTAGCATAGTTGGCAACTGGCCCAAAGAGGGTGGATCGATGAGGATATAGCCCCCTTTGCCCAACTTCCAGCCGCGCAGGTTGGAGATGATCTTTTTTTTGTTGTACTCCATGGTTACCTGCAAACCCACGCCCAAGGTATCCTCCTTCAGGTTTTGTGCTGATTCCCGATCACCCGAAAAATAAGTGGCACACTGGTCATAAAATTCATTGACCCTTTTCATGGAGTCCTTATCTCCTTCATCGAAGATAATGCCCATGAGCAGTTTGTTGGCGGAGGGTTTCACGTTGACAATATCGGCCCGTATAGACTTAAAAGGCGTGTTGTTGGGCAGCATCCAGGCGATTTTTATTTTCCCGCCGGCTTCCACCCCCTCCATAGCATTAACGGCAATAAGCGCCCCCCTGTCCGACAGGTCCAAAACAGCGCCTGGTATTACTCCCTTATGACCCTGAATATTCACTTTCATGGGAATGAGGGATTTGATTCGTTCGCTTTCCCGAAGGCTGTATTTTTTTACACTGAAGGGATACTCCAGAACCAGCAGTCCATGCTTGCCAAAAACCTGGGTAATGTATGTGGAAAATCCATAGGCGGATCCGCAAAGGAAGAAGCGCACAATAAACTCGGTATTGTAATCAAGAACAGCGGGCTTATTGTTGACGATGGGTACATCCACTAGCAGGTATTTCATGGAGCGCGCTCCCCTGAGAATGGTAGCGTACTTTCTCCCTTTTAACTCAAGCTGGACGGGCGCTCCGATGGGAAATTCCGACTCGAAAGAGGCTCCATCGATATTTTGTGCCTGCTTTTGGCCGTTTACTATGGTGGGGCTCATGGTCAAATTGCCAACAATGGGTTATGCGCAGAGCTCTCAGCGTAAGGAGCTTTACGAAAACACTATTATAAAGATATTGTTAACAAATGGACAACATCTCCGGGATTTTTTTGCCGGTTATCAAAAAAACTTTTTATCCCGAATGGCGTCCGGGAGATGCTGTTGGTCTACTTTTGCTTCTTCAAAATCATGGGCATAACGATATCCCTTGCCGTATCCCATCTGCTTCATCAAATGGGTTGGGGCGTTCCTAAGATGCATGGGAACCGGCAGGGGGCCTGACTCTTTTACCTCGGAGAGGGCCTTTTCCACACCTTGATAGGCGCGATTGTTTTTTGGAGCCAAGGCCAGGAAACAGACGCCGTGGGCCAGATTGATCCTCGCCTCCGGCAACCCCACGAAGCTTACGGCTTCCTTCACCGCCAAGGCGAGACTCAATGCGGCGGGGTCCGCCAACCCTATATCTTCGGACGCAAACACCACCATTCTCCTGGCTACAAAAAGAGGGTCCTCTCCCCCTTCCAAAATTCTGGCAAGCCAATAGAGAGCGCCGTCGGGATCACTATCTCTCATGCTTTTAATGAAGGCGGAGACAAGATTGTAATGTTCCTCCCCCCCTTTGTCATATAGCAGGGCCTTCTTTTGCAAGGACTCTTCGATCATGGGAAGGGTAATATTTGCGGCGCCGAATTGATGGGTAAGAGTTTCCACGTAGTTCAACAGGGTCCTGGCGTCTCCTCTCGATAGGCCGATAAGCGTCTTTTTCCCATCCGCACAAAGTTGGAGTTCCGCTATTTTAGCTCCATTTTCGAGAATTTTGAGAAGTTCTTCCTCTTCCAGTAGCTGGAGGGTGAAGACCTGGCAACGCGACAGGAGGGCGGGTATGACCTCGAAAGAGGGGTTTTCCGTTGTGGCGCCGATCAACTTGATGAGTCCGCTCTCCACGTGGGGAAGGAAAGCGTCTTGCTGGGTTTTATTCAACCTGTGGATCTCATCCACGAACAGCATGGTTCGGGTGTTGTGGAATTTCCTTGAATCCTTCGCCTGTTGGACGATTTTTCGGAATTCGGGAATCCCGTTTTCCACGGCGGAGAAAAAGACGAAATGGCTCTTGGTCTGTTTGGCGATGATTTTGGCCAGGGACGTTTTACCGCTACCCGGAGGTCCCCAAAATATCATGGAAGGGTACTGGTCTTTTTCCAGCATCCGGCGTATAGGTCCATTTTTACCCACGAGATGTTTCTGGCCGGTAAATTTGTCTATGGACGAAGGTCTGAGGCGCTCAGCGAGAGGGGCGTCTTTACGGATTTGCTCTTTTGCTTTTGCTTCGAAGAGGTCCATATTGAGGATATTTTAGATTTGTGATTTTAGATTTCAGATTGGTGGTAGTTTTTTTAATAAATATTCCTTTGGTGCTTTTTTGGAGTGTGGCAACCGCGTTGCCACTCCAAAAATACTCTCCTTACTCCCTGTGATGAGAGGCGGCAGACAAATTGGAGATAAAGGCTTGGCACCAACTACCTACTAATAAGGAAAAAGAAGTTGATATAGAGTAGCAACACGGTTGCTACTCTCCAAATTAATTTCACCGAGAACTGCTGATTTTTTAAGGAAAGTATGGGGAAGGTTTATTCTTTGGGCCCTATTTTTTTGCCAGCTCCCTATCAATGGACTCCAGGATTTTTTGGAAAGGTTCCATCTTCTCTTTTACCGTTTCGTCCGAGGCTAGGAAATCCTTTATATCATGCAATAGTTTATTTTTGGTGAGAACGCTTGCCATCTCCATGGATTGCTTCAGCGCCTGCACCGCTTTGGTGTACTCCTTCCTGCCCACGTATGATTTGGCCAGAATGAACTGCCCTTCGGAGTTTCGGAACTCCATGTTCGCCCGTAACGATTTCACCATCAAATCCTCTATCTCCTTATACATCTTTTTTTCCAGATAAATTCTGCCCAGGAGATTTTGGCGTTCCGAGTTACGGGGGCTGATTTTCAACCCTTTTTGCAAAATATCGATGGCGTTATCAACTTTTTTTTGCATAAGGTATATGTCCGCCAGGATGGTATAGATAGTCACCACCTTATTGTTTAGTTGAAGGGCTTTTTTCAACCATTCTTCGGATTTTTCCAGATCCTTTTGGTGGAAGTAGATGAGCCCTTTTTCAAAATGGGCTTTGGCGCTATGGGGGGCCATCTCCAAAACCTTTTCGATATGACCAAGAGCCTCTTCATACTTTTCATCCCTCACGGCTTGTTCCGATTCTCGGAAGATGGCCTCCGCCTCGGATGGGTTTTTCTTGGACTGAAGGATTTCACTGATTTTCTTTTCCAGCGTAGCAGCTACGAATGGTTTGATGATATATCCGTCCACCAGCTCTTCCGCAGCCTCGGCAATTTCTTCCTGCCAGTTTTCAGCGGTAATCATTAGAAAAGGAAGATCGTGAAACTGTTTTTTTTCCCTTACTGCCCTCAACAGCTCTATTCCCGGCAACCTGGGCATGTTCCAATCGCAAACAACAAAACGAATAGTCCCCGATTCAATTTTTTGCAGGGCGGTATCGCCGTCATCAGCCTCAACAATGTTTACAAATTCTATGGAGTGGAGCATGTTTCGGATGGTCCGACGCATATTCGGCATATCATCCACGATGAGGATTTTCATCTTTTTGTCGATCGTAAAGCCTTTGTCCATTTTTTTATTTCTCCGGATAGTTTGCCAGATACGCTTTCCAATGGGTTTCGAGAATACTATTGATATCACAATACTGAGGGTCCCACCCCAGATGCTTTTTTGCAAGGGTTGCGCTGGAATATACCTCTGCCGGGTCGCCGGCTCTTCTATCCACTACCTCCACAGGAATTTCCCTGCCGGTGACTTTTCTGGCCGATTCGATCACCTCATGGACGGTGAATCCCCTCTCGATGCCCAGGTTCGCTATCAGCGATTGTTTCTGATTTTCAAGATATTCCAGGGCGGCAAGATGCCCATTGCTCAAATCAGACACATGAACATAATCGCGAATGCCGCTCCCATCCTTGGTTTTATAATCGGAACCAAAAACCAAAACTTTATCCCTAATACCCGCTGCTGTTTCCAGCACAACGGGAATCAGGTTGGAAGGGTTCTTCTCCAGCCCGGTAATTCTCCCCTGGGGATCATAACCAGCGGCGTTGAAATATCTCAAAGAGACAGATTGAATACCCCGGAGCTTTTCGTACCACTTTAGAAGCTTTTCTATTTCAAGCTTGCTGAACCCATAAAAACTAACGGGAATTAAAGGATGTTTTTCGTCCATAGGCAAGTAATCCGGCTCCCCATAAACAGAGGAGGAGGAAGAAAAAACAAACTTTTTGATTCTTGCTTCGGACATGGCATTCAAGATGTTGATGGTCCCGGAGATATTATTTTCCGCGTATATTTCCGGCTTTTCCATGCTCTCCCCTGCATTCTTAAAGGCTGCCATATGAATTACGGCATCGAATCCCGCTGACATGGCCTCAAGTAGCTTTCCCTTAATCAGGATGTCTCCTTCAAAAAAATCGGCTTCCTTTTGCAGGTTGGCTCGATGTCCGGTACTAAGGTTATCGAATACGGATACTTGATGTCCGGCATCAAGAAAACGTCTGGTTACATGGGAGCCGATGTATCCGGCGCCGCCTATGATAAGCACATTCATATGGGGTATTCCTTGCACAGAGTGAAAAATGAGTTTTGGACCACAAAGAATCATATCCTTTAATCATAAAAAAGTAAACTTTTCGGGGGCTTTGAGCAACTTGGCCAAAAGTTTGTGTTTTGCTTTTTAACACCAATCATTTGACATTAGAAAAAATGATTCCGGTATGTTAAAATAACGTTTTTGGAAATTCTTTTGGAGAAGGAAATGGATGGTCTGGCCCTGAGTTTTAAATTATTTGCGGTGGGTTTCCCCACCGTTTTTGCGGTTCTGGTCCTCATTGTCATTGCAGGATCCGTTTTACAAGACCACCTGGTCCCGCTTTTAGACCAGTGGTTCCCCAACGAAGAACCCCCTTCCCAAAAATCCGTACCCCGGGCTCAATCGGGAGCGGTGCAACCGGAAGTAGTGGTGGCCATTACCACTGCTGTCCAGACAGTCACAAAAGGTAAATACAAAGTAATAAACATCAATAAAAACCTTTAATTTAGAGGAAAATTCCATGAGCAAAAGAAAAATTCAATTTTCTCTCCTTTACCGCGATATGTTTCAGTCCAGCGGTAAATACCAGCCCAATATCGGCCAGTTGAAAAAAATCGCCCCCGTGATCATGGATATGAAATGCTTTGCGCGGGTGGAGACCAACGGAGGCGGATTCGAGCAGGTACAGCTTTTATACGGAGAGAATCCCAATCCGGCTGTACGTTACCTCACATCCACTTTTCATGAGGGAGGCATTCAATGCCACATGCTGGAAAGAAGCTTGAACGCCCTCCGTATGTATCCGGTGCCCAAAGATGTCCGTGAGCTATTTTTTAAGGTCAAGGCCGCCCAGGGAGTGGATATTTCCAGAAGCTTCTGCGGACTGAACGATGTCCGCAACCTGGAACTGAGTATTAAATACGCCAAGGAGTCCGGCATTATCGCCCAGGCATGTTTGGCCATCACCCACTCACCGCTTCATACCGTGGATTATTATCTGGATGTTGTTGACAAGTTGGCAGAAATGGGGGCGGATGAAATATGCCTGAAGGACATGGCGGGAGTGGGCAGGCCCATCATGCTGGGCAAACTGGTGGCCGGGATGAAATCGAAATACCCTAAGATTCCCATTCAATACCACGGACACTCCGGGCCGGGCTTCGCTCCTGCAAGTATTTTGGAAGTAGCCAAGGCCGGCATTGACTATATCGATGTTGCCATGGAACCGTTGAGTTGGGGAACCGGGCATCCCGATGTCATCACCGCCGTAGAGATGCTGAAGAGTGATTATGATGTCCCGGCGATCAACATGTCGGCTTACATGGAAGCCAGGAGATTGACCCAGGAATTTCTGGACGATTTTCTCGGGCTTTACGTGAGCGGCAGCAACCGCTTCATGAACTCCCTGCTCATCGGACCCGGATTGCCGGGCGGCATGATGGGCAGCCTCATGGATTCCCTTGGCAAAAGCTTGACCAGCACCAATAAATGGTTGACTAAAAACGGAAAACCCGAATTGTCCATGGATGACCTAATGGTGCGTCTATTCAATGAGGTGGAAGAGACCTGGCCCGCTTTGGGTTATCCTCCCCTGGTGACCCCATACAGCCAATATGTGGTGGTTACGGCCTTGAGAAACGTGGAGTTGGAGGTGAAAGGGAGAGAAAAATTCTCCATGATCGACGACAACACCTGGGGTATGATCACCGGCCGAAGCGGCAAGCTTCCGGGGCCACTGAGTGATCAAATCAATAAGCTTGCCAAGGAAAAAGGAAAGGAATTTTTCACCGGTGTTCCTCAGGATCTTTACCCGGACGCCCTGGACACCTTCAAAAAAGAGATGGATGAGAACGGATGGGAAGCAGGGCAGGACGAGGAAGAGTTGATGGAACTGGCCATGCATCCCGAACAGTATCGAATGCTTAAGTCCGGCAAGGCAAAGGAGGCCCACGAAGAAGACGTCCGGAAAAAGAAAGAGGCCAAGGAAACCACTGCGGCTGCGAAATCGGAAAAGGTTCAGATCGAGCCCACTACCATTACCGTTACCGTCAATGGCGCTCCTTATACCGTGACCATAGGCGACAGCAGTTCGGCTCCGGCTCCGCAAGCAAGCCAAGCAGCCCCCACAGCTGCCCCTCCCCAGATTCAACACGCTCAACCTTCCGGCGCTGGCACCAAGGTTCATGCTCCATTGGAAGGGAAGTTCTACCTGGTAACCAAGCCCAGTGATGTGGCCGTGCAAGTGGGCGATCAGGTCACCGAGGGCAAAGTGATCTGTTATATCGAGTCTATGAAGACCTTCAACGAGGTGGTCTCCCCTTGCGATGGAAAGATTCTCACTATCAATTCCAAGCCCGGTGACGATGTGGAAGATGATGATATTTTGATGGAGATTGGGTAGGGGGGGGGTGCAGAAGACGGAGAGCAGAGGACGGAGGACTGAAGGTGGAGGTCAATAAGCAGTTGACGAGGGTGAGATGAAAAAGTGTTTTTCTCAAGGATTAGTATGCAGATCGCCTGCCTGACAACTTATTTTTATGGACTTGAACAATGACAAAATCTCTTTACGCCACGTTTGATGGTCACGTTTTTAAACCCGAAGAGAATATTGATCTAATACCCAATCAACGTTACCTCATTTGTATTGAAACACAACAAAAACAAAAATCTGGGCGAAAAAAGAAGATACTTCAGCGAATTTCAGCACGGGCTATGGACTTGGGGGTTTCCGATTTAGCTGATCAACATGATCACTATTTATATGGAACTGATAAACGATGATTAGCCCTCTATTTTTGGATACCAGTTATATCTTAGCTCTGGTAAATACGCACGATATGTTTCATTTACAGGCGCTGAAATTGTCTGGGCAGGTTGATGCTCCACTAATCACAACGGAAGCGATTTTAACGGAAATAGGAAATGCTTTGGCTAAGCCACAATGGAGAGAGTTGGCTATTGACACTTTGAATGATTTGCGTACAGACGAGGACGTTGAGGCCATCTCAGTTAATCAAGAACTATTTTCTAAGGCATTTGAGCTTTATTCAACGCGGATGGATAAGGAGTGGGGGATGACAGACTGCATTTCCTTCATTGTAATGAAAGATCTCAAATTGACAGAGGCATTGACCACTGACCATCATTTTGAGCAAGCTGGATTCAAAGCCTTGCTACGTAATTAGCCTATGTGGGAGAGAATGTCCTCTGGTCTTCTAAAAAGATTGGAATCAGGTTACACATAACTACAGGACTTGCTTATGAACACCACAGCCATAAAAACAAGCGCCATCATTAAAGAATTATCACGTATTCCTGATGCCGGTTTAGACAAAATAAAAATGTTACTTGATTCTATCCTCGTGGACGCAAAAACACCGCCTCCCAATTCTCAGAGTTTGAAAGGAATTTGGAAAGATGCAGGATTCGAGAAAATTTATGATTTGGAAGGGGAACTATCCAAAGCAAGAGGGAAATACAAGACTCAATTCTAAAAAAATCGATTGAATATGAAAATAATTACGAAGAAATTACACGAAGGAGATAAAGAGGACGATAATCCAAAAACAGCCGAGGAACGACTCGACCTTGTTGAGCAATTAAAAATTCAGTCAGGTAAATTTCTATATGAATACCCAGCCAAACTTCGAAGAATTATTTCGGTTGCTAGAACAAAATAAAGTCAGATCAATAAAAAAGCTTCAGCCCGCCCACAAGACAAAGTAGATGCTGAAAAATTAGGCTGAAAAAACTCAGTTCAACCAATAGATCTTTTTATTATTCGCTTATCTATTAAAAAGGGAAAATACTAAAAAATGAACGAACTAATCCAAATGACCGCTATTCCCAATTTGGGGCCGGATTCCATCTTCATGCTACTCCTGGCCCTTTTCCTCCTCTTTTTAGGAATCCGTAAAGAGTATGAACCCCTTTTGCTCATCCCCATAGCTTTTGGGGTGTTCCTCGCCAATTTCCCGGGGGGCGGGATGTCTTCCCATGACGAAGGCGGGCTCATGTACCTGGTGTATAAAAATTTGCTGAAGAGCGGTTTCATCCCACCCATAATCTTTATGGGCGTGGGCGCCATGACTGATTTCGGACCCATGCTTCGGAATCTCCGCCTGGCCCTTTTCGGAGCGGCGGCGCAGATAGGCATCTTTACCGTATTGGTCGTCGCCATCCAAGCTGGATTTACACCCAAAGAGGCGGCTTCATTGGGAATCATCGGAGGAGCGGACGGTCCCACGGCGATTTTTGTAACCATCAAGCTGGCCCCTCACCTACTTGGCGCCATCTCCATGGCGGCATACAGCTATATGGCCCTGGTTCCCGTGATCATCCCCTTGGTGGTTCGATTGACCACCAACAAGGAAGAACTCAAGATCAATATGAAGAAGCAGGATAAGGAGTCGGGCGTCAATTTGAAGGTCTCCAAGCGCGCCAAGATTCTTTTTCCCATTATTGTCACCATCATTGCCGGACTCCTGGTGCCCTCCTCCATCACCCTCCTGGGTATGTTGATGTTCGGTAACCTTTTGAAAGAAATAGGAGTAACGGTAGACCGCCTGGCAGACGCAGCGAAAAACGCCATCATCAACTTCTGCACCATCTTCCTGGGGCTCAGCGTTGGCGGGACCATGACCGGCGATAGCTTTTTGAACCTGAAAACCATCGGTA
>JAJDAS010000638.1 GCA_029261755.1 Nitrospinia bacterium | reverse complement strand
AAAAACCTAATTTTTACTAAAAAAACCTTATTTCTCTTATATAGAGAAATGCCTGGACGTCCTGGACGTGATTTTCTTTTTTTTAGATAAATCAATAAAATTAAGCGCTTAGCGTCCAGGGTAGCGTCCAGGCTAATTGCGTTTGCCTGGACGTTGCTTGGACGTGATTAAGGATTTTCAAGGGTGATTCCATAGAGAATTTTTTTCCGGTTGCCATCTTTCCCAGTTTTGCTTTCAGAAATGCCCGGCACTTGGTTTCTTACCTCCTTAAAGAATTGCGCATTACCTAAATGGCGGTAACCATTCTCCTCGCAGTAATTTTTGTAAGCATCATAGAGGTTACTTTTTTGAACTTCAGCCTCAAGGTCAATAAAGCAATCATCTTCAATGAATGTTAAAGCTGGATTATTTTCCTTTTTGTAGCTTTCAACCATGTCATCAACAATGGTCGATTCTGTGAAATGGTCCTGCTCAAAAAGCCGGTTCAGTCCAAGCAATGCCCAGTTAAAAATGCCATCAATTTCAGAGATCAAGGTTTTTGCTAAGGTTTTATCTTCCTTGCCCCCCGTGAATTGTTTGTTGAATGGGACAATCACAAGACGCCGATAAAATCCTACAGATCGATCTCGGACCCGTGGGAGTTCATTCATTGCAAAAATCAACCGTGAATAAGGTCTAAAATTAAGCGAGTCTTTGAACTTGTAACAGGCATCAATTAAATCCCCACTAACAATAGACTTAAAATACCCACTGCCTACCAGTTCCGAAATTTCCAATTCTGAAGAAATGTTCACAAGTTTGTTGTACAAGTTCACTCGGTGAAATTCACTCTCCAATTTGCCCATAGCCACTGTAGATATGTTCGCTATACCTATTAGGTACTGAACTACATACAGGAGCGTACTTTTCCCATTCGCGCCTTTCCCCACAAGCACCAGGCACTTCTCAAATTTAGTTTCAGGGACTAGGCATAGACCCACAAATTCTTGAAGGATCGCTATAAGTTTTTCATCTCCAAGGACCTCCACCAGAAACTTCTGAAAACGTGGGCAAGTAGCTTTTGGGTCAAAATTCACTGGCAACTGAATGGTTGAAAAAAGTTCTCTTTTGTGGCCGGACATATTTCCGGTTTTGATATCCATGACGCCATTTGTTAGGTTCAGTAACCATTTTTCGTTATTTAGTTCCATGCCCTGCGGGATAAGGGTGTCGAGTTCAAGCATTTTTAAAGTTTCAGCAATTACATGGCGTTTTGGCTTAGACAAGAGCGTTTTAATTTTTTTCTCAAGATAGGCCTGATCCAGCTTTTCCCAATACCCAGCAGGGTTATACTGGTAATGCCCATCGTTCGGTTTGAAAAGATATTTTTCCAAATCGATTTTCATAAGAATTTCGTTCGCATTTTGCTCAGGGGCCTTGCCTTCTTTTTTCACGGCAAGAGGCTTTGCCGAAACAACATTTTTCATCTGCTCTTGAAAACGTGTTCCAAACCCCAGCGGATCTTTTTGAAGCTCGTCATTCACATCCCATTTTTCCGGCGTCCCTTTGCGCCATTCAAAAATGAAGCATTTTTCCGAGTCTACACTCTGGCTCAATTTTGCTGCGCCGTCTTTTCCATCTTTATCGTTATCGAAAATAATAATAATTTTTTCGTATTTCTCAAAAAATTGCCGGGGGAATTCGGTGTTTTTTGCTGAAAAAACTGTCATTGCGGTATACCCTACCGTGTTGAGCGTAATGGCGTTAACAACAGATTCGGTTACATAAAGGGTCTTAGGTTCTTTATTTCCTTGGTTTATTAGGTACCCTGGTCCACCTGTTTTAAAGGGACCATGGAACTTTTTCACTTTGAAGTCCGGGGAAATCTTTTGCAATGCTATAATTTGTTGAGTTTTTGCTGAATAAACAGGAAAGATTAAAGCTTCAGGATAGTTAGAATTTAGTTCGTATTTAACCAACCTGGCGACAATTAATGCTTTTGCGATGAATTCTACTATTCCTCTTTTGGAAAGGGCCTGAACAATCTTCTTTTGTGCATCCAGAGTTACTTTGATTTTTCTGTAAATGTATGAGTAATCAGGAGGTTTCTTTGTTTGCTTAGCAGGGACCGTGTAACCGCTACCATTGGCAGGAAATTTGGTTTTAAGCTCCTTAAATGCCGAACTGGTCTCCATACCCTTCATCTCCGCATAAAGTTCAGTTAGGTGGCCTTTATCATCCGAGCTAAAACAGTAATACGCGCCAGTTTCAACGTTTAGCCAAAAATCCGAGTTTTTCCCATCATCACCGAGTGGATTAAAGTAGTTCCACTCCGCCGCGCCTTTCTTCTTAACAGGAACTCCCAACAGTTCCAACGTTGCTGCCTGGCAATCGTATTCGCTATGCATCTCAGAACCCCCGCCAAAATTTACGGATGATTTGCGCCAAGATTAGTTTGTGGGCGGGCGCGGTATACCCCAATTTTGCATCCCACATAATTTCGTTGATCCAGGATTTGAGTTTTGTTCTCATCAGGCCACCTCCAAACAAAAAACCCCTAAGAGGGAACCAAGCGAAGGAACCTCAAAGGGGTTTTCATAATGCCCATACGGGCAAAATTGATTTGCTTTTCGCTTGGTTTTTTCCAACACGAAAAGTATATGCTAATTTAAATAATTGACAGGACTTGACAGGATTGACAGGATTTGACGGGAACTTGACAGGATTCCTATTAAAGAAAAGCTCAAATGATAATACTAATGATTGTTTGATCGTTGTTCTTCAAACTGAATGAAATGAATTTCTTTTTTTTGGCTTCTTCCAGTTCTTTTTTAAACCTATTTTCATCAATGATTTTTTTAAACGATGCTTGGGCTATTACATCGACATATTCATTCTCTGGTAGTGTCAATGTAATAACTTTTGGTTTTACGCCGGTAACTTCAATCCATTCATTTTTGTAAGCATATCCTGATAATTTACTAAGTACTAATCTAAGATCTTCTCCGATTTTTCCTTTCATTCTATTTTTGAGGTTCTCTATTTCTTTATAAATAGGGTCTTTCCTTGCTTTCCGCTTAGATAATGCGGATTGAGTCACTTTCTTTTTTTGAGCCTCTCCTTCCTCTGATTCTTGCTCAAAAGTTGGCTTCCCCTCAGTTTTTGTTTCAAGACCTTCTCTGTTGATAAAGGCGTCCTTTCCGCAAAAACGCTTTAATTCCTTATCCACTTCGTCAAGGGTCTCTGATGGACCAAGCTCCTTATTTGTGCAATGAGGTTGTAGTATTCGTAAAAGAGTCCAAAAATTTGGGTGAAATTCAGTCTTATCTACAAAGGTCCTGGCTGAATCTTACCACGTTGAAGGGGTCTTTTTTCTCTCCTTATGGGCATATGCATAAACCTTTTTAAAAGTATTTTCTGGATACCCAACGAAATATGCGATTGCATTGATAATGTCATTACTTTCACGCAGTCTCGTTATTTTTTCCCAATCAACATTTTCAATCCAGCCGTTCTCATCAAAAGATACATACTTAAGCATTTTGGAAAGAAAATCATTGTAACTTAACTCCCCCGTCTCTATCTCTCTATATGAAAAATATTCACCCTTTCTACCTTCTACCCGCACTTCCACAAATTCATAGTGATAAAGTGCTTCAGGGTAATGTTCAATAAATTTTGCTACCTGTGGCAACACTTCCCTGTATTTTGCTTCTTCACTTGATACGTCAAATGCCTTCTGGAAGCCGTGAAATTCTTCCTTTTCCCTTGCTATGTACTCCCAGATAATGTTTCTTTTTTTTCGTAATTCTTCAATTTTTTTATCCTTTTCGGTTCCACAGGGTAATCCTCTTACTTCATTATAAGATTTGACGATAGCTTTTAACTTCTCTCGATATTCAGGATTAGGCGGCTTTCCCCAAAATTTGGATTTCTTATATTCTTGAAAAACAAAATCGTTGTATGCCAAGAAAACCATAAAATCAGTTCTAATGACATAAATATCTTTTGCTTCTTTGAGGGTAAGAAATTCCTCTCTACCCCGACGCAAAGGATCAACTTCTTTATCGCAATAAAAAGCTCTTAAAGTAATTGGTTTACCGTAATCCCTATAAATAGAATCAATTAAATGAAGCATCATATTAGATGCCCTTTTATCAGTGCTACATTCAGTTGATTCCATCCTGTATAGTCGAAAAGCTATTTCTCTTAATGATAGCTCATTTTGAAGTTTGCTCACTGCCACATTCTCCTTTGTGACTCTCCAAAAAAATAAGGGGAAAGCGGTGGAGATGCCGCCTTTCGGGAGCTACCCTATCCCCTCAAAAAATCAGAAAAAATTTTATAGAAAAAATTTCAAAGACAACAAAAAACGCTCAGATCAAAAAACCGATACGCACTGTGCCTGAAGTTAGATATATATATCACGTATTGCCACCATGTGAGAAGGGGGCCGGGAAGGGGTGTACGGGGGTACACCGGGGCTTCCCCTTCGGATTCAACATCTTGGTTCCAACTCCATAAAGAGCGGCCATGTCCCTATCCAGCATCACATTACCACAGTTTTTTATACCTGGAATAAAGATTGAAGAATTATCCAGGCAACTATTACTGTGGATATAATTAATAAAATCCATTTGGCTTTTCTCATTTAGTACCTCCAAAAGATGTCCAACAATCAAATGGTTTTGGGACAGCTAAAGAGTAGAATTTATGGCCTTTAAAATCAAGGGCTTAAGACTGCGATTTCAACAGGGTTTTTGGGACACTTGCCAGAGCCATTAAAAACCCTCCCAAGTGTGGATTTGGGAATACCCATAACCTCGGATATCTGCCTAAGTGATAAGCCCTCTTCCTGTAGCCTCTTGGCCTTCTCCAGGTCAACCAATGCTTTTGGCCTACCTAACCGTTTCCCTTGCTCTCTGGCATTCCTCAATCCGGCTTTGACGCGCTCTCTTATCACATCCCTTTCTAATTGGCTCATGGCCCCAATGATGCTAAAGATTGCCTCTCCGAGGGGACTGGACGTGTCTATGGCCTCATTGTAGCTGATAAAGTCAATCCCAAGATTCTTGAGAATGTGGAGTATTTCAACTAGGTGCTGGACGGACCTGGCTGCTCTATCGAACCGCCATACTAAAACTATATCAAACTTTCTCTTTGCCGCATCAACCATAAGCTTATCAAGTGCTGGCCTCTTCTTGATACTTCCCGATACGCCGTTGTCACAATATTCTTCAAAGATTTCAAATCCTCTATCCTGGCAATATCTTCTTAAATCGGATATCTGCATATCTGTTTTTTGATCCTGCGTACTGACGCGGCAATAAATGGCTACTCTCTTTTGGTTAGCTTTCATTGCTTGCCCTCCCTTGTTTTATTCTCTTCCGAAATAATTTCAAGCGATTGATCCACTGTTTTTTGAAGAAGGCCCAAAAGAAGAGATAGCCCCGCAACACTGCCCGTTGATAGGCACAACTCATGGGTATCCTCTTGAGAGGTGACATCCTGGAAAAGGTCCAATATAGTGGAGACCCGGACTAATGATTCAATCGGGCCAGCAAAGTTTTTTCCATCGTAAAAAAGCGGATTGGTGGGAAGGGTGGTTTGGGTGGGACCGGTGGAAGTGGTGTTCATTTTTTACCCCTTATAAATAGGGGGCCTTTTTTGATATAATTCATTTCAACCGGTTCACTAAAGGCCCGTCCAAGTGTTCCGGCCAGGGAAGTGTCAGAGGCTCTAACTCTGGCATTTCCCGACTAAAAAAAATAAGAATTAAGTTCCTTTCTTTGTTGATTCACCTCCCTTCCGTTTCATCTCTTTTGCAATCAAACTGACAATAACTTGCTTAATGGTCTTTTTCTGGTTGTAGCAATACATTTTAAATTCGTGATGGACTTTTTCATCAAGGTCTACGATCAATCTTTTCATATTCACTTCTCCAATTTAGATACTTATGCAAATATACAGATGTATAGAGAATATGTCAAGAATTTCCTGAATAATCTTTCCTTTGATATTGGGCTAAAGCCAAAACCTTTTATTTAACCTAATAGAGATAGTGGCTTAAAGACTAGCCTGGAAGTTGGCTTTGGGTCTTTTTTTAGGAGAACACGGGGCGTAATGGAAAAAAAGAGATATGAAATGTAAAAACGGAAGGAATTTATTTAAACCAGAGGGAGTATTTTTCAGGGGATTGCTCAAAAAAAACTAATTTTTTAGATCAATTAGATTTTTTGATATTGAAACTATGTACAATGCTTGCTTTTCTCTCATTGTTGAATTTTATTTCAAACTTGGCTTCACCAATCCCATTTATCTTAAAGGGTGATAATATCACAATTAAACGCGAATCCATTCCTTTTTTAACTTTTGGTGGAGTATCAAATTTAATATTAACGGGGTCACTTTGAGGAGAATTGAGAGTAACATTTACCTCATTCAATACTTCTTTTATTTCAGATAATATAATGACTAAACATAGGCGGGGCATAATACAAGGAACCTGGCTGACTGCAAGCTCTTTTTCATAGAAACCCATAAAAGAAAACTTATTTCCTTTTTCTTCCCTTACGTCATCACATATAAATGTAAAAGTTTTTTTTGCAATTTTCATCTTTAATTTGATAATGACAAATTACTAATTTCATCACCCCAATTTTGTTTTTGAACCATAGTCGAAGGCATTGACCCAGTTTGCGCCTTAGCTATGTTGTTGTATTTAATATAGTTATCAATCTTATTTAATTTTTCGTCAATTTTCTTTACACTATTTCTTTCCGATAATAACGTTATTATATATGTGTTTAATGAAACTTCTTCTTTATTTGCTTCACATGCTAAATCTTGATGCAGACTTTTAGGTAATCTTAAACGAGTTTGACCACTAAAATGCTTTTTTATTATTGGCTCTGGCATCTTTTTCCCATCTTCCTTTAAGACTTCAATAAATCCTTTAGCTGCAACTTTCGCCTCTTTTACAGCCTCTTCTGGAGTCTCCCCAAAAGCTGAAAGCCCTGGGAATTCTTTTATTGTTGAAATATAACATTCGTCCTCATTACTCCACTCTAGATTAATAGAATATTTAAACATAATATATTCCTTTTATGAATTAAGATCATTATCTTCAATAAATGCAATTAGTTCTTCTATTTGATATTGTTTTGCTTTGCTTTTATCTTTTTTATTAGGCTGAAAATTCATCATTTTTCCATACTCTTCATGCTTATAAATTTTATGACTACCAGATTGGTTTCTAAACTTAAATCCAAATTTTTCAGCTAAAAGGCATAATTCGGTAAATTTAAAATTAGAAGGAGAATTTTTAGCCTTGTGTAGTAATTTTTCTTTTTTACCCATTGGACATGCTTTAATGTAACCCTATATGGTACCAAGTTGCAACTTTTTTATTTGCCAAACAACTAATACCCGAACCTCTTTTGTTTCAGATTGCGTGAAAAATATAGCAGAACCAAAATTCTTTATCAAACAGAGAATACTTCAATAAACTGGTTTTCAGGGTAACTATGAATCCCAAGGTACGGCTACCACTCAATCTCTTCTCCATCGATAATTTGCGAACTTTTCTGATTGGCCGGAACCCCTAACCCATTGATACGGACTTGGGGGATGTGTTGAGTAGCCGGGGAATCCCCCATCCCTGGAGAAGATTGATTTATTTGAATATTTGTCACATTTTTTATCAGGTCAGCGAATAGCAATTTTCCGGTTTCTGGTCCCTGTTTGCCCAATTCAACCCTTTCCATTTCAAAGCAATCTTTTTCCATCTTTTTAAGCTTTTCAGGAGCAGTGTTTTTTAGCTTAGAATCGGTAACGTACTTTCGGAATCGCAACTGATCAAAAGCCAAGTAATCAGCTCTATTTTCTCGAAAGTTTTTCAATTCAGTTTGTGAGAACTCCAAACGCTGGAGTAATTGCGTTATTGCTGGTCTTGAGACCCCTACACGTTCCGCTATTGCCTGATGTGACAATCCCATGATCCGGTATGCAATCACTAATTTGCTATCGGTGTTTTTCGGTCGCTTAGCTGGTAATGTTGAAATGCTTTTTTTCCTGGTTGTTTTTGCCTTTTTGGCAGCCTTATTTTTTGCCATGCTTACCTCCTAATCCTTTAGTTTCCCCCTCGATAAGTTCTGTAATGACTTCCCATCTTTCCTTCAGCTTTGCCCTACATAGTGTATCCAGTTTTTCAACTGTTGCCATAGGAAGGTAAACCTCCACCCGTTGCATATCACCCGCCTTTTTTCGGCTCCGAAATTGCTTAACCCTCTCTTTTCCTGTAAGTAATATCTTTTTCATAACATATAATGTTTCCGGTAATGTTTAATATTGTTTCATAGTTGGGTAGAATTGGCAAGTCTCGGTAAATAGAAACGCCTTGATCAAAATAGGCATAACTATTAAAGTAAAAAACCATGAATAGCACAAATCCCCGCAATCTAATGGAGCATATAGCCTCTGATACCATATTGAATCAAGCCTATGGCTGGCGTAGGGACAAAAGTGGAAATATCCATAGCCTTTTCTTCTTGAGCCGCATGATATATACTCCGCGTGTAATTTATGAGTTGTCGAAATTTGATAGGAGAAGGTACTATGCATCAATTTAGTATTGGGTTGCCTGACAATGTGCTAAAGGCTGACAAGATTAAATCGGTCCGTGCCTTTGCTGAACGTACTGATTGGGCAAGGCTACCATACTCGTCATCTTTGTATTCCGACGTTATTAGAGTGGTATTGGAACCACCAGGTACTGACAATTCTCTGGCAGAGGAACTCTTGCTATTGGTGGCGAATCAACGAATGGTTTTCTACCTTTCATCCGACAGTAAGTCAAGAGCTGTCAAGGACGATCTTTGGTTGGCATGGATGGATAGGATCGAAAGGATTATTACCGCCTATCAAGATGAAGAGAGGGAGGCAACACAATTGTGCAAGGACAAATTGGAGTTGTCGATAGAATTACTAAAAAAAAGTACCAGCCTTTTCCATAGTGACAAAATGGCATCGGACGTCATAGGAGCTAGTTCCCGTGACATTAGTGAATCCGCCGACATGCAAATGGCAAACACTTCTGAAGAACGCATAAAATCGGCTTTGGCTGTCGCTGCCATTGCGAAAGAGTATTCTTTTAATGATGAGAATACAAATCCCAAGCCCAAGCTGTCCATATGGGAGAGGGTTAAATCAAGACTACCAGGTAGCAGCTGAGCGAAGACCCTGTTTCAGCGATCCCAATTCATCAGGGTTTTAACGTGCTACTTATCTGGCATAAATGGTCGGAAGAGTATATTACCTATTAATTCAGGGATACCAAATGCAGTATTAAGCAGGCCTCGGCCACCGAAAAGGACCAGGGCTACAGGCCAGTTAAAATAGAGAAGAGCAGCGCAAACTACTAAGTGAGGCCACAAAAGATGGACCCCCCAATCTGGAAGGGGTGGGTTCATTAACACCTCGTCTGGATTATCACGCAACCAGGCACTATAGTTCCGATAAAAGCCTACCATGCTCGTTGTAACGATATACACCATTCCCGCAATGGCGATCGAGGTAATTTCCATTTAATATCTCCTACATCGTTCAAGCAATCCACAAACTATTTTCAACAATATTTTTACAATCGAACTTTCATATTCGCAAATTAAGGGCTCTATTTGTAAACTGCACCTGCGGAATACAAAGCCTCATAAACATCTTTATGCTTTTTATCAACCGCAATTTTGAATGGTGTAATGCCTTTGTTGCTTTTCGCATTAACATCTGCGCCAGCCTCAATTAAGATATTCACTATTTCTACATGCCCCCCAGAAGCCGCATTATGCAATGGTGTATTTCCTTCTTTGTCTTTTGCGTCAATATCTTCCCCTGCTTTAACCAAAGCTTCAAATAAACCAGTATCTCCTTTTAAAGCCGCGTCATGAAGCATGGATGCACTTTCCTGGGCGGTAGCTGTTGGAGTAGAAAACGATTCCACATCTTTAGAACCGAGTGGTTTTTGAGTGTTAGGATTAGCGGACTGATATTTAATTGCTACTGCCGAACCAGTCCAAATAAGGTTCCAACCCTCTAAACTCATTGATTTGGAATCAACAGAAATGTTCATTATGGCATCAGCCCCGATTGTTGCCGCTTTGTCTTTTAGCATACCGATTATCATTTCATCGGTTCCCGTGCCAGTGGCGTACCCAAACTCTCTGAAACTAACAGATATCCTCTGGAGTTCCATATATGATTTGGAGGGGGATTTCGTGTGATATTCATCTATTTGCTTTGTTGTATCCCTTTGATAGTTTTTCGGGGGGGCTACACACCCCAAAGTAATTAATAGAAAAGCGGAAATTGATGCCACTGCGAGTTTTTTCAACATAATGTTTTCTCCTTCTTACAGGGCTTTTTAGGACTACCAAGAAATTTCGCCTAAATATGGGGTATGGGGCATGCCATGGATTAAGTGGTTCACCGAGCTTTGAAATATCTTGGAACTATTTGGGAGGTGGGACGTCTAATTAGTTAGCAGACAACTTTTTCATTTTAGCTTTACCCCTCCTCCATGTGGCGGTTGACTCTTTTCAGGGTTGCCGCCTTTTTTTTGCCCAAAACCTCCCAGCAATCCCCCTACCTCATTATGGTTGTTACCTGTCCAGGGCTAAATCCAAGGCTGGATCACCAAGAAGCACAAAGGTATGAATCAAGTGCCGGTAGTCGGGATACTTTGCCAAAACACGTTCTTCAGCCAGGGCTATGGCTCTACCGATGCTCCCCACATTTTCAGTGAACAGAACCCTGAACAACTCATCATCCAGGTAAGAATCCCCATTTATCAAACCTACCGCCGTGGTTCCCCAAAAGGCTATGGCTCCGCCATCTTCCTTCTTCAGAAAACGTTCCCCGAATCCACTTACGACCTCCGTTGTAATCCAATGAAAAACAGGCTCGCTGATCATCTTATTGGCAAAGTCCCCGGTAAAGCAGGACATGCCCAGAATAAAAGGCAACCGGCCCCCATTACTAAGTTGGGCTATATCTTTCACTTTAAACATGAGATCCCAGGTTCCTGTAGCCGCATGCCCCAAGAAGTTCACCAGACCAACGCCGCTATTCAGGTGAGCCGCTATTTCACTGGTACTACCCTGGTAAGCAGACAAATCTTCTCTGGAAGGTTTGTTGTAAACCCTCAAGGCTTCATGTTGATCACTTAAATAATCACTGATCAACGCTTCGGAAGAAGCGTCAAAGAACTTTTCGTCATCAACGTCATATCCGCCATTGATGAAGAGGATCTTGTTTTTCCAGTCCGCTCCAGCACTAACACCTCCAGAATAATTAATGATTTTATCCACCATTACCTGAGCTTCTTGAGGAGTACGTGCTGGGAGCCTCCCGATAGACATATCTGGCACAGCGTCACCACCTGTCAGGCAGACAAACCAATGGTCACTGGCAGTCTGGCCATAATTAGGGAAAAAGTATGGGTAGGTGGGGATAAAATTCTCAAACCCTGTATGGCTGTTATCTTTGTAGTCCAGATTAGCTCCTCCCAGAAGCAATACATA
>JAJDAS010000637.1 GCA_029261755.1 Nitrospinia bacterium | reverse complement strand
GGAAGGTCCCCATGGAAAACCCCATGGCAAGATATAATATGGTGCCGGGTGACTCCCCTAAAACCATCCAGGCAAAGATGGCGCCTGCCGGAGTTGTGAGAGCAAAAATCATTGCTAGCATTAATATTTTTTTCCTGGTATAAGCACCGTCACTCACCAATATGGTGCTCAGAGAAATGGCGGACGGGACCTTATGGATCATGATGGCTAAAAAAACAGCAAGGGTCAGAGGAGGAAAAGCCAAGCTGGCTCCCAAAGCGATCCCGTCAAGAAAAGAGTGGAAGGAGATACCGAAAAAAGCTGCTACCCCAACCTTGTGAAAATGGCAGCCTCCTTCTTCACATGGATGGACCATGACAAATTTTTCCAGCAGATAGAGCGATAAAAAACCGGCAAGGATGGGAATACCCAGGTTGCTTCCCAGGTGTTCGGCAATTTCCGGGAGAATCAGGATAAAAGCAGTGGAAAGTAGCGCCCCGGCGCCAAAACTGATACCTAATCTAAGATGCCGCTTTTCCAGTTTTTTATAGAGAGGCAAAAGGCTGCCGGAAATAGAAAACAACGCCACCAGGAAGAGGTAAAGAAATAACTTTTGCGGACTCATCTTATTTGCCTTTGATAATCACAACCGGGCAGTTTGCCTTTTGTTTGATCCTTTTCACCTCGGAACCGAATACCCACCTTCCCAGTTCCGACCGATCTTCCCGTTTGTTCAAAACAATGCTTTTTGCTTGGATCTGGCCCGCAATTTTTAAGACTTCATCGGAAAACCGCCCTGAGCAAAACTCTTCCGTGAAGGGAATTTTTTTCTTTTTACAAAGCGTCTTCAGGCTTTCCATTTCCTCAACGCCACGTTCGCGGTATTCTTCCAGCAGGGACTTTTTCAAAACTTCCGAGGTCTTGTCCCCCATAAAGCCCTTTTCACATACATATTCCGCTAACTTGTTCGGAATTTCCTCTTCCACCACATAGACAAGCTTCATTTCAGCTTCTTCCGACTTTGCAAGCTCCATGGCATGCTTTATGGTCCCTTTAGAACGCCGGGAAGAAGATAAGGCCAGAATTATTTTTTTCTTTTCAGGTTCCATACAGTTTGTTCTTCTCCGGGGGGCCTGCAAATCGATTTGAAGCGGATTTGGTTTACGATTCTGGAAAGGGGAAAAGGGGTTGTAAAGTGAGTTTTTGGAAGTGCCCTTATCAACATATATTACAGGCCAATGATACAACTTTAGAAGATTTTTTACAATTGCGCTTTTTCCCGGACTGCATCGTGAAAAAGTGGTCAGACAGGAACACAAACAAAGCACCTGATTCTTGGCTAGTGGCTAGTGCCCTTCCGCTCTCCTCGTTCCTAAACTCCTGTTTGGGAACGGGATTGCCTGGGAAGCTCCAGCTTCCAGTATTCCCTTTTTGCTAATAATGAAACATCCGCTGAACTGTGATACGCTATTTTTTGCAATGATTTTGCGTAATTTTTAAAAAAAGCAGTTGGATCAGGTCTCCGACCTGATCCTTTCCACGCTTGTACCCGGAAACTCCGTTTCCGTGTTTTTTCGAACCGTCATTATGAAAAACATATTAAGCGTAATTGCAGCAATAACCCTCTCTCTTTTGCTCCTGGCCCCTGTGGCAATTGTCCAGGCCTCTGATAAAGAATCAACAGGCAAAGAAAACCCCACTGTCGCCCTTGATACACAAAAAGAGGTGAAGGTCCGTCGAAATTTGTTTGGTGATTGGCTTGGCTTGCGATCCTTTCTGGAAGATCGGGGCATCCGGGTGAGTCTTTACTATACCCATTATTGGGGGAGTAAGGCTAGAGGGGGCCGCCAAGCAAGTGGAAGCCAACGCCACAGCGGAAGTGGAGACCTGTTCATCCTTGCCAACCTAGAAAAAATGGGGTTAATACCGGGAGCGGAAATTTTCATGCAAGTAAAAAACAACTACGGCAAAAATATCAACACCAAGGTTGCGGCGCTTTCCGATCCCTTTGACGACGCGGATTTTAATGAACCATTTTACATCGATCAACTCTGGTACCAGCAAAGTCTCTTCGACCAAATATTTCGCTTCCGTTTAGGGTATATAGACTTACAAACCTTCCTCGACCGTAACGCCTACGCAAACTCGGAAGATAAGCAGTTTATGTCCACTTTGCTGGATAACAACAATGCCACTATCCCATTGAAGATAGGCTTGGGAGCGACCCTTTTTGTGGACCCGGTAGATTGGTTGGAACTTGTTTTAGGTACGGTGGACGCGGATAGTAAACTCCTGCATACTGGGTTCGGCACGGCTTTTGACGACTTTGAAAGCTTAATGGTATATTTCGAGGCGGGATTAAAAACCCAAGGGACAGCCTTCTTCGGTTCGCTGCCGGGAAAGTATCGGATGGGCGTCTTTTATGATCCTCGGAATAAAAAGATCTTCGGCAGAAAAGCTCCCGTTACCGGTTTGCCTGTGACCAACGGAGGGGATTTGGGGTTTTATTTGAGCCTTGACCAAATGGTTTATCGAGAGGGGAAGGAGGGATCTCAAGGCTTGGGAGTTTTCCTCCGATACGGTTATCGGGACCCGGATATGAATCGAATCGCACATTTCTGGTCAACCGGTTTTCAATACCAAGGTCTTTTGCCAAGCAGGAATGAAGACGCTTGCGGATTTGCAGTCTATTCTGCCATTGGATCCAATCGTTACAGGGATGCAGTTAACCCGGATTTTTCAGGAGAAACCGGATTTGAACTATACTATCGCATTCAATGGAAGAAATATTTTGCCCTGACCCCGGATGTGCAGTGGATTCACAACCCAGGCGGCCTCGAATCGCGTGAGGATGCGTTGGTTGTGGGGGTTAGAGGTAGGATTGCTTTCTAGAATGACTGATGGCAATCACATATTTTTCAAGAATTTTATTCACAAAGAGTAAAAGAGTTAAAGAGGAAAGCCGAAAATGAAAAACCAAATTAAAACAGTATTTCCTTTTTTTCTTCTCTTTTACTCTTTTACTCTTTGTGAAATTTGCTTTGTTTTTGATTTTAAGGATTTTTTAAAATTGTAAGAGATGAACTCTCAGAATTAATGCGTATGTGTCTAATGAAAAAAAAACCAGGTTCTAATCTCACAAAAATTGCCTTGTTTTTCATACTTCCAGGGTTGTTTTTTGTATCCTGTAAGCCCGCTGTGCAAAAAAATGTTGACCAGCAATTAATGAACACCGGAAAGCCTGCATTGCACGCAATCCACAGCCGGGAACTGCGCAAAACCATGAAAGAGCTTAAACGTTTGACAATGAGCCGACTACCACAAGAGATGGATTTAACCTACGAACATCAGCAACAAATGTTGG
>JAJDAS010000636.1 GCA_029261755.1 Nitrospinia bacterium | reverse complement strand
TCAGGGGCCTCTTTCTAAACTCTCCAACATCGGAATAAGTTTCCTTAAACTGTTTCCTGGCATCAAAGTTGGCATCACTCTCCTCAAGGGTATCCGAACCATTGCTAAACCTCACCTTTTTGCCACTCTCTCTTGCTGCGTATTCCCACTCTGCCTCCGTGGGTAACCGTTTTCCTATAAACCGGCAGTAATTAACCGCTTCCATCCAGGTGACATTTTCCACGGGGCAGGTTTCGCAGCCCTGAAAGCGTGAGGGGTTAAACCCAATGATACGTCGGAACTCCCCCTGAGTTACCTCATAGTGATCCATATAAAAATCATTCAAGCATACCTCATGGACAGGTTTTTCATCATCCAGCCCATCCTCAAATTGGTCACCCATCGCAAAACAGCCGCCCTTCACCAGGGCCATTCTTTTATTAACATCCGATGATTCCATTGGATCGGCCCAGGAGTTCTGGGTGAAGCTCAATACGCAAAGAAAAAGTAAGATTAAGAGGACACTTGCCTGATTTTTCATAATCTTTCCCCTAAAAAAAAAGTTGGATTGATTTTCAAGATTGCAAGCTCACGTTTGGACAAATGGAAGTTGTTTTTAAAATCTTTCAAAACTCCGCTAAGTTTAGCAAAACAGTTTTTTAAAATCAAAATTAAATGAATGCAGATCCCTTCTAGTTTATAATATACTGAAAATCAAGGCTGCGTGTATTCCCCCAACAACCACTTTGCGAAAGCCCATTCAAAAATAATGACCCGCCATAGAGAGCCAACCACAAAAAAAATATTGCTCGTGGACGATCATCAGAGGTCTATAGAAACCTACAGTGAATATCTTACACTGACAGGATATAAAGTCGTTACCGCTGAGAACGGAAAAGAAGCTCTGGAAAAAACCCAAGCGGATTCCTTTGATCTGATCCTTATGGATTTGAAGATGCCGGTAATGGATGGGTTTGAAGCTATTCGAAGGATTAGGGAAATTAAGTCTCTGCCATTTGTGCCCATTATTGCCGTATCTGCCCTCGACAAACCCGATGAAGTAAAAAGAGCTTTGGAATTGGGAGCCGATGAGTTTGTGGAAAAACCAATTCATGAAGAAGCCCTCCTTGCAAGAATAAATGCCATGTTTCGCTTGAAGGAAGCTATCCAAAAAGCAACTATTGGAGAGGAAAAAGTGAGAAGCCTTGAGGAGGAAAATACTTTTCTTAAAAACCAGCGGAATTTAAACAAACTGGAATCTCCCAAAGCCTTTTTTGATATTGTCACTTGCAGCCCTAAAATGCACTGTATCTTCCGCTGTATCGAAAAAATTGCATCGAACCTGGCTCCGGTTTTGATAACAGGAGAGACAGGAGTTGGCAAAGAGCTGGTAGCCAAGGTTATTCACTCAATAAGTAAAAGGCCGGGAAAGCTTATCAGCATCAACCTTGCCGGAGTTGATGATGAGCATTTCGCGGATACCCTATTCGGACATGTCAAAGGAGCCTTTACCAGTGCAGATCGTTCACGGGAAGGGCTAATTGAAAGTGCATCTTCCGGAACGCTTTTTCTTGATGAAATTGGTGACCTTGGCCCCTCTGCTCAAATAAAGCTTCTTCGCCTTTTGCAAGATGGCGAATATTATCCTCTCGGTTCAGACCATCCCAGAGTTTCGGACACCCGAATAATCTTTGCCACAAACTGTGATGTAGAAGAACTCGTAAAATCGGGAAAGATCAGGCAGGATTTGTATTACCGGATTAAAATTCAGAATATTCATCTGCCTCCTCTTCGAGAACGCTTAGAGGACCTTTCGTTGCTTATAGACCATTTCCTGGAAAAAGCCGCCCAAAAAACCGGTAAGAAGAAACCAACAGCTCCACATGAGCTGACACTCCTCTTGTCTAACTACCATTTCCCGGGCAATATACGGCAACTGGAGAACATGATTTTTGAAGCTGTAGCCCACAACAGTGGCGGAATGCTTTCCATGGAGACTCTCAGGAATACCATAAAAATCGAAAGAAAAGGTAGGGGCAGAAAACTTGAAAGTGGATTGGATTTATTGAACCTCTTGGAAAATTCCGGGCTAATGAATGGACGGTTCCCTTCTTTGCATGAGGTAGAAGAGTTATTGGTTCAAGCAGCCATGAAACGAAGTGAAGGAAACCAAAAAATTGCTTCGGAATTGCTTGGCGTGAGCAGACCCACTCTTTGCCGGAGAGTTAAGGAAATAGAAAAAGGTTAATGGCTCGTTTGTGATTAATTCCTGGAAGCTTCGGCATTTTTAACCCACTTCCACATACCGTGATTCTTTCTCTTTGCTCAACCCTTCAACTGTTTCCAGGTATCCTTCAATAGCGTCTTTAATATTTCTTCATTAGTAGGCGATTATAGTTATTTCAGGGATCAAACCTTACTTGGCTATAGTTTTAACTTCTTATGGCGGGTTTGGCGCTAAAACCGCTGTGCTGGGAGGTATAGAATAGATTTATTGGGTTTTCAGGGTGTATACTCCATCTGTATAAGAAGCATCTGTCACGGCATTAAATTTCTTTGTGTTTGTAGCAATCCGATTTGTTTAAAGGAAAAAGTAAAAATAATTAGTTCATTTATTCTACTTTTCCTGCTGTCAGGATTTGCCCTTGCTAAGGAATTGAAAACACCCCACAAGTTTAAGGGGATACCATGAAAAAATTCATTGCCTTAGGATGCATTACAAAATAACTTGAACAATTGTAATTAATAGTATACACTGTCGGCATGCAAACAATATTGGAGCAAATCAAGATCCGGCACGACCTGCTATCCCCTGCCTTGAATGAAAGACAGTATAGACTATACCTGGCTACCGAGGCGAAGGCGCTTGGCTGGGGTGGCGCATCAAAGGTAGCGCTGGCGACCAACTCCTCGCGCAATACTATTTCATCAGGTTTGAACGAATTGGAAAAACCTCCAACCCCAAAGCCAGTTGAGGATGTGACGAAGGGGAAGAAAGCAAGGCGCAGAACAAGAGGACGCCGCCTTCCTGTGGCTGAGGACGTACGCCAACGCAGGAGCGGAGGAGGGCGCAAACGTACAACGGATGTTGATCCAACACTGAAAACGAATTTGGATGCTTTGCTTGAACCGTTTGCTGCAGGAGACCCATGCTCACCGCTACGCTGGACTTGCAAGAGCATTTCCGCATTGACCACAGAACTGATAGGCATGGGGCACAAAACCAGTACGCGAATGGTTCATGAGTTGCTTCTTGAAATGCGCTACACCATGCAGTCAAACCGAAAAACCAAAGAGAGCGGAAGTCATCCGGACAGAAACGATCAGTTCATCTTCATCAATGAGAAGGTCAAGCTTTTCCAAGAGGCTGACGAGCCAGTTATTTCCGTTGACACCAAGAAGAAAGAGCTTGTGGGTGAATTTTCGAACAAAGGTAGCACTTGGAGACCGCAAGGATGTCCTGAGAAAGTGAACACTCACGACTTTCTTGATCCAGATAAAGGACGAGCTTCACCTTACGGCATTTATGATTTAGCGAACAATGCTGGTTTTGTCAATGTTGGGATCAGCGCCGACACGTCTGCATTTGCCGTGGAAAGCATCCGCCGATGGTGGTTGGCCATGGGAAAGGAAAGCTATGCCAATGCCACAAAATTGTTAATTACCGCTGATGGCGGAGGAAGCAATGGTTCGCGCGTAAGACTATGGAAAACAGAATTGCAACGCTTGGCTGATGAGATGAATTTGAGAATTTCGGTCTGTCATTTCCCTCCTGGAACCAGCAAGTGGAATAAGATCGAACACAGAATGTTTTCATACATAAGCCAGAACTGGCGTGGGAAGCCGCTCATAAGCATTGAGACAATAATTAACTTGATTGGATCGACGAAAACTAAAAAGGGGCTGATTATCAAAACATCGGCTGACACCAATGAGTATACCAAGGGTATCAAAATTACAGATGCGGAAATGGAATCGTTGACTCTCGAAAGAGATGCATTTCATGGCGAATGGAATTACACGATAGATCCGCAATAAATTGATCATGTTAATTCGTAACGTATCCTTAGTGGTTTGCCTTGGGATGCTTATGGTGCCTTAAAAGGCCTCACAAACACCAAAAACTTCCTTTTATCAAAAACCCCTAAAAAATCAAATTCCTATCAAGCATTCGCGTACCACCACTTTGAGGAGCGACTAGTGTTTCAAGGTCCATGGACGCGGCGATTGATGCCGACCGTAATCACCGTTACAGCTTTTATTGCGGCAACCTTAACTTTTCCGTGGTTGGTCCCCAACATCAAACTGATGACCAAAAGTCTTTCTACAACCATGAGGTTCTCCACCGAAGAGTGGGCGAATTTAGCAACCCCACATATCGGCGAGAATGTTCTTCCGCCCCGAATACAAGTCGCTCTGAACATTTTGAGGGTGCAGAAACTGGAGGATTTTCGTCTTACGCCCAGTTGGCAAGTTGATCCCTTATTGAACCAGCGCATTACCGAAGCAGCCTACCCAATCCTCCATAGAGAAACCTCACGAAACGTTATCGGCCGGTTGAGGGAACTTCCTCAGAACTGCCAATTCGTCGCTGCATACTACATGAAACAGGAACCTGATTATGATGTGGCTTATAGTCGCTGTCCTTAGTGCTGTCCTTGTTGTTACCGGGCTTGCCGGCAGTGCTCTTACGCCCCTGCTGTGCGACGAACAAGAACCCGGGAACCGCAATTCCCTCCGGCGTTTTGCCGAATCGACGACAACACCCTTGCTGGCCGGGATGTTAGCAGCCTTTTCGCTGCTTCTGGTTTTGAATAGCTTTAAGAAGACTGCCATAGCCCTGTCTATTCTAGCTGCAATCGGGACAGTGCGGTTCGGCTGGATTACGGTGCGCCAGCGGCGATTTTCGGTCAATTTCCGCGGTTTCGTTGCCGCCTTGCCAGCATTGGTTGTCATTCTCGGCATAGGCGCAACAGCGCTATCTACGCCCTTGTCGTCATGGGATAGCCGTTCCATCTGGTTCTTCCATGCCAAGATCATTGCATCCCTTGGAGGGTTGGAGCGAGCGCCAATATGGACGGCTAGTGCGATCCAATTCTCGTCAGTCATCCACCCCAAATTACTCCCAGCTATCGGCGCCATTTTTCCAACCGTTTTCGATGTCTGGAACGAGTATTTGCCCAAGGCCGGGCTACTGCTCTTGGCGATTCCCGGCTTTCTGACATTGCTGTGCTTTTCTTCCGGACGCAAACTGGAATGGTTTTTGTTAACTGTGTTTGCTTTCAACCTCGGTGCTCAACTCTCCAACGGCATGGCGGATGGCTACTTCTCATTGTATGGGGCGGCGGCTATTCTTTTTCTTGGCAGATACTTTGAAGAACACGGTCGTTCCGACATCATTCGGGCTCTCCTTTGTTTGGGTATTGCCTGCTCCATAAAGTCTGAAGGATTGTTGCTTGTTGTGACTACCCTCGTCACATCGGTAATTGCGGCCTTTGTGTATAAAATTTGGCCAAAACCGAACAAACGCCTCGGAGTGGCTGTAGTGCTTTCGTTTATCCCAATTATACTATGGACCGTTGTAAAGAAAAGTTGGGGTATAGCCGATCAAATGCACCTGAATTTTGGCGCGGATATACTGTCACATATTATGGCGAGACTTAGTGATATTCCGTATATTTTGCATTTTCTTATTATCAAGGCCCAGCTTTGGCGCGCAGGGGCTTTCGCTGGGCTAACTATCATCTGTGGCACCGTTTTCCTGCGCCGTCTGCCCCCCCAAGCCGCGCTGCCTCTTGTGACCGGAATGGGCTTCCTTTTTGGGCTGGTAATGTTTTACATAGGCACAACTGCAGATCTCAAGTGGCTGCTGGAAGTTAGCGCCGGACGTACGACAATGGTCGTAATCCTGTTAATGGTATCTGCCGTTTACGGAATGCTCGATTGTCTGATAGAGAAGTTTGTTGAACTGGATACCGAGCCTCGTTGCCCGTAAAAAACTCCAACACAGTTGATTTTCATTAAAGCAAATTCCTATCAAGCCGGGTAAAAACTTTCAAGTTCCTGCTATTATTGTTTTTCTCTGTGGTAAAATTCCTTTTCGGTTTTTAATTTATGCAAGAGGCTCTAAAGTTATAACACCAGCTTCTTATAAACAAACTTCAATACCGCACAATAGATTATGCAATAGGGGTTATTAATCACATTGGAGTAGTCAGCCTTGTTTTAACCTATCATCGAAATCCTGGTCCTCAGGGCCAGGTCAGAGATACTTGGCTATGCCCTCTGCGGTTTTAAACGAATAGCATAAAAATGAATTGGCGGATAAAAATTTCTCAAACCCAGCAAGACGTTCGATTTGGCAAAACATAACGTTGCGCAACCCAAAAAGCTACAATTTGCCCATAAAAGATTGAACAACCAACAGTCCAGTAATTCATGCCCTCTGGGCTTATCCTAATACCGGCCCCTCAGGGGTCGGATTTTTATTTTCGTTTTTCCTTTGCTTAGGGGTGGCAGCTGCCTTCGTCGCAGGCCCTTTAGGGTCATTGATCATATGCCTATCCGGGGCGGTACTTTATTCAAAGATAGAATCCAGGATTGAATTTATTAAGGAGTTGCATAAATTTAATGTCGTAAACGATGAAATTAATATTCAGGGCAAGGACAAGGAATATAAATTATCCGAGGTGAAACGGGTAAATAAAAAAGAATTTGATTACTCAGATCCGTGGAAACCCTTCACTATCGGCTTCCCGGGAATTGAAATGGAAATGCAAAGAAAAGAAATAATCGAGGTTTTATACCCCTATGGGCTGGAAAGTTCAAGGAACGATCATTTCGAGTTTATTTTTAAGGAATTGAATAATACTTATGGCTTGACCCGATTAAATAGATACGTTATATTGCTGTTTCATCTGACTTCATCGTCATCTACGGCATCAAGTAAACTATCCTGTTCAAAATGATAATCCTGCCAGTATGCCACTTTCTTCATAATTCCTTTCATC